>JANPCS010000136.1:0-13195 GCA_031431065.1 Hyphomicrobiales bacterium
CTCCGCATTGCCCAGATCCGTGCGCGGCAGCCAGGCGCAGGCCATGTCGATATCCTCCGCCTCGGGATCGTGCCCCTTGCCCTGCCCCGAAGCCGCACCGCCTCCCAAGCCGGGATTTTCCGTCCCGCCTGTTTGATCAAGGGGTGCGGGGTCGGCGCCCGTGCCATCGCTCAGGGTTTCGGCGCCATCAAGCGAGGCCACGATGCGGAGCTTTGGCTTGTCGTCGCTCATGCGGCCCCCCGCACATTGCTGCTGGCCCGCAGCATGGAATTGAAATCGCTGCCGTCATCGGCCCATGCCGCGCGGATCGTGCGGCCCGTTTTCGCCCAGCGCGCGGCGGCGCGGCGCAGCACGCAGTCCGTTGTGAAGCGGTCGCTGTCGCCATCGCCCAGCAGCGTGATGCTGATGGCGCAGTCTGGCGGCATCAGGCACAGCGCGTCGCCGGCATCAGGAACCGGCCCCGGCACGCGGCTGTGCCGCACACGGCCCTTCGCATCGGTCCGCGTCAAGCTGGGGTGGCTGACGGATTCACGCGCCCGGCCGCCGAGATTGCCCAAAGATATGGCCGACCAGAACAGCGCATGGGCGGTTTCGGCCAGCGTCTCGCGCACCGACAGCACCGTCTCGATGCCCTCGCCCACATAGAGCGCCGCCGCAGCGGCATCGCCGCCGAGATGGATATGCCCGGCCTTGGCGCTGCCCCGGACTTTTTTGGCCGCCAGCTGCTCGCCGGTGGCGGGATCGAAAATGTCCATTTTGCCCGAGCCTTTGAAGCTGGCGTCGATC
Source organism: Hyphomicrobiales bacterium (assembly GCA_031431065.1). Lineage (GTDB taxonomy): Bacteria > Pseudomonadota > Alphaproteobacteria > Rhizobiales > Aestuariivirgaceae > Aestuariivirga. The sequence goes on from JANPCS010000136.1 coordinate 787, forward strand.
CAGGTGCAATGGGCGCCCTGGAAGCGGCCGCCGCCGGACTGGATGGCGGCCACCAGGGCAGGCCCTTGGTGGATGATGCGCCAGTCCTGCCTGCCCCGCTCGCTTCCCAGGCAATGCCAGTAGGGAAGGCTCTTATGGCAGCGCAGCCTGGCGCCCGGCGGCGGCTGCACGCCCCGGAAGCGCAGATAGCGTTCCGCCATTGATCCGGCGATCGGGCCCGCCGCCATCCAGATATCATGGGCCCGGGCGATTTCCCGGTCCCTGAAATCCACCTGGGTGGCAGCGGCCGCCGCATCGCGCGCCGCCTGCTCGCTCCGGCGTTTTTCAATGAGCGCCGGGTCGGTTTTCTGGCCGCTGCTGCCGCCGCCCGGATCGGGCCTTCCCGCCACCACCTCGACGGCGCCGAGAAAATCCGCCCCGTCGAGATATTGCACCAGGGCGATGGCATCGCCGCCAACGCCCGACTTGCGGCACAGCCATACATTCTTGGCCCGGTTGATGGCGAAGCGGTCGCGGCCGCCGCAGGCCGGGCACGGCCCCACCAGCTCGTTGCCTGTGCGCTTCAGCCGGTGCGGCCAGCGCCCGATCAGCGCGGTGAGCGAGGCCTTGCGGGCCTCGTCGATCCAGTCCTCGGTCAGGGGATTGCCGCGCGTCATGGCAGCACCCCGCAGCGCTCGGCCAAAACCAGCAGCACCAGGCAGCGCGGGTGAACCGTGCCGGCCCGCAGCAGCGGCACGCGCGCCCCCTCATAGTCCCTGACAAAGGCGCCGAAGCTGCGGCCGCGGCCATAGGCGTGGCACTCGCCGCCGTCCCAGTCCCTTGATAGGGCCATCGCCTCGTCCCGCCAGATTTCGCCATAGCCCATGGCAAACAGCGGGTCATGCACGAGGTCGGACCACGGGGCGGCGCGCAGCGTGGCGGCAGGGCCGCTCATGCCGCACCGTCATAGGCAAATGGAATGCTGTTTGATGGCAAATACAGCGGATGGCGGGGCATGCGCTCCTTGGTCAAGCCCAGCGCATGGCGCTTGCGATTTCCCAGCCAGCCGAGAACTGTCTCATCCTGGCCGAGATGCGCGCCGTGTGCGCCCCATGCGCAGATGATCATTCCCGCTTGCGTCACGTGATCTTGATTTTCAGCGCGCCAGAGCAACCAGCGGTATTTGCCATCTCCGGAAAATTTCGCACTCGTGTCAAGATAATCACTCACCTTGCCACCTGCATCTGGCGCATGGCCCACTGAGTGCGCCGCCGGGCCTGCCATTCCCAGATGAACCAGGCGTGGTCGGCGCTCGGCCCCATGTCTTTTTTCTGCTTAATGTTGGTCCAGCGGATGCGTTGCGATGTGGTGATCTTGGCCGCAAACGCCGGATGATCGCCGATCAGCCCCCGCCTGCCGCGGGCTGCGTCAAAGCCGTGGGTGAGCAGGAAGATCACCGCGCCGCGGCTCGCCTCGGTCAGCGCCAGGGCGCGCGCCAGGCAGCGCTCCGCCAGCCGGCCCATATAGCCGTAAGGTGGATTGCTGATGATCACCAGCGGCGCGGTGCCGGACGGCGCGGCCGCCGTGAAGAAATCCAGGTTCGCGATGGGCACCAGCGGGCGCTGGTCGGGTTCGATATCGGTGGCCAGGCAGGCCTGCCCCCAGGCTTGGCTGATGGCCAGCGCCAGGTTGCCACAGCCCGCGAAGGGTTCCCAGAACTGGCAGAATCTGGGCGGCGTCCACAGGGATTTGAGGTCGCGGCGCACGGTCCAGCCCGGCGTGTAATATTTGCCGTGGGCCATGAGGTCATAGGCGGATGTGCGCTGTCCCATGGGCCTAGCATGCCTCCAGCAGGGCGCGCGCCAGATTGAGGCATTCGGCCTGGCTCAGCGTCACGCGGATGAGCTGGCCGGCAGCGCCCGAAACGATAATGGCGATGCTGGTGCCCTCCGCGTCGCCGGCCTGCGGCCCTTCGAGGATGTCGATGCGCCCGCGATGCTGACCGATGGCCCAGATCTGCCGCAGCTCCTCTATTGACGGGTATCGATTGTATTTTCCATGGGCCTTGCGCGCGTCAAGCTGCGCCAGCAGGGCCACCACGGTTCCCGCCTGGTTCATCTGGAAAGCCCGTTGAAATTGGGCAAAGGAATTGGCGGCAGTTTTTTGGCGGCGCGGAGGGGCCGGATGGATGTCTCCCGATGGAAAGCGCAATAGCTGGAGCCGCTGGTGGGCGCGCTCCCGCAAAATCCGAAGTCCGGCTCTTGCGGATCGCCGATGGGCCAGCGGCAGGTGCGCGGCGTCAGGCCCAGCAGCGGCACTTTCAGGGCCCTGTCGGGCGCCGCCAGGGGAGCGGCCTTCAGCGGCTTGACCGGGCCCTTGCGGTTGCAGGAGCGCCCGCGCTGGGCGAAGGGCACAGCGGCAAGGGCGATGCTGGCGACACTCACGGTTTTCTCCCGCAGCCTGGCAGGCGCCAGCTGCTGCTTCCGCCCGGGCTTTGCCGCCGGAACCCGCTCAGCACCGGGCGCTGCCGCTGGAACCCGCTCAACCCGGGGCGTTGCCACGCCGGATTGCCGCAGCCGGTAGAGCCGCCCGCACACGGCGTTGCGGCTGCAGCCCTCGCCGAGGGCGCGCGCCATTTGGGCGGTGGTGCATCCCGCTGCCAGCAGCTGCACAAGCCGCGCATCGAGCCCGTCCGTCCATTTGAGCCGCGGACATAAATGCCTCGCCTCGCTCATGCCAGCGGCCCACGGCCGCGATCAGGCCTCGGGCCGGCCAGCGGTCCTTCGCTGCGATCAGGCCTCGGGCCGGCCAGCGGCGTTTCGCCGGGCGGGCGGGTTTCAAGTGTCCGCGCCGTCACCGCCAGATGGGCCCCCAGCAGGAAGCAGCAGCTGGCGCAGCGCTTCAACATGCGGGCGATAGAAGTCCGGATCGCTGGCCGCCATGGCGGCAAGGGCTGTGCGCATCGCGATGTAGAGCTGGTGATTTTCACGGCGGTTGGCCTCAACCTGTTGGGCGCACCACAGGAGATGCGCGGCTTCAATGTCTTTTGCTTCCTCAAGCGTTGGCCGCCGCTCGCCATGCAGGAGATGGCGGACGGCGCTGGCGGCTTTGCTGTGCCAGTTCAGCGTTACACGGATACGCCACTCAACAGTTTTCATGGGGCCCGCCCCGCCGAGGCGGCGCAGCTGGGCAATCGTCACGGTCATCCCTGGAAAACCTTTCCAGCCCGGCGGAAAAATCTTCCGCCCCGCTGGAACAGGCCCGTGCTAAAGGCCATCCCATGAAACCAATCGGCAGGCCCGCCGGGAAAGGACACTTTCTGGCGGGCCTGCCTGGGGCGGGCGAAGCGGGCAAGCCCCGCCCGCCATTCCGTCGCGACAGCGGTCGGCGGCCCGCGTCTCTCTGCCGGAGAAAAAAGGCGGACGCGGACGCCCGCCAGTTTCTCAGGGAGGAAACGCCCAAGAAGGGCCGCAACAGAAAGCTCGCGCTCTCCAGTGCTTCGGACACAAAGGCGGGGCCTCTGCGAATTCAAGGTGCCGCCTCGCCGGGCTGCGGGGTGTAGCCCTTGAAAATATCCGGGCGCAGCAGCTCGCGCGAAATCCCGGTGACCCGCTCGATGGCGGCGAGCTTGTCGACCGGGATCGCCACATCGCCGCTTTCCCACCGCGACACGGTGGATTTGTGCAGGCCGCCAAGGGCCGCGCCCAGTGCTTCCAGCGTCAGGCCCTTGGCCTCGCGGTGTTCTGTCAGGGGTGATTTGACCGTGTCCATGGCGGGGATAGTTGCACACATTACAACTACCGTCAAGACTTTTGTTGCGCCCAGTCTTAACGACTTCCGCAACAGGCAGGCCTAGATGTTGCATATGACGCCTATCACTCAGATTCACAAAGGCAAAACCCCGCCACGAATCCATTATCTCGCCGAGTGGGCCGAGAAGCGCGGCCTCATCCAGGCTGACTTCGCAAAGGAAACCGGCGCTGACAAAGGCACGGTGTCGCGATGGTTCGCCGGGCGCCTTCCAGAGCAACCCTATTTATTCAAGATCGTGGCCTTCCTGCAGCTGGAGGAGCCAACCGTCCTGTTCAGGCATCCTGACGATGACTGGTTCAGGAAAATGTTTGAGGGCCGGCGGCAGGCCGAGATCGACAATGCCAAAGCGATTGTGTCGCTTCACCTTGGTAAAACCGGCGGCACCGGCACCGACGGATAAAATGGAGAGGCCCCATGAACAAATTGATCCTTGCGGGCGCGGCGGCGTTTCTGGCGGGCTGCAGCACCACACTGCCCGTGGCGGTGATTGATTCGAGCGGCAATGTGCTGCGCGGCAGCGTCACCGCCTCCATGCAGGGCAGTTCCTTCAGCGTCAGCGGCGGCGGCCGCAGCTGTGCGGGAAGCTACAACGGCATGGATTCCTCGCCCACCATTTCGCTCCCCGTCCAATGCTCGGACGGCAAGCGCGGCATCGCCATTGTGACGCGCGACGCCTGCCTGTGCTCCGGCTCGGGCCGCATCCGCATGCAGGATGGCAGCGAGGCGGATTTCATCTTCGGCAAGGCCGCCGAAGCATTTTAAGGAGATGACGGAGATGGGATTTTCAGACCGCAAACTTGGCTATGTCAGCGTCACCGCCATGCAGCTTGACCACGGCGGCGATCTCAGCGGGCGTGTCACCCTCCACCTCAGCAGCGCCGGGGGCACGGAGTTCGGCCCCAAGGTCAGCGTGAAAATGGCGGTATCGATAGATGCTGCAGCCTCCGTTCAAGCTGCAGAACGCGCACTTCTAGCTGGCGCACGCGATCTGCTGGATCGCCTTCTGGAGTTTTCTCCGGAGGAGTGGCGCGAGCGGATGAAGGATTTCCAGGAGAATCAATCCTGACAGCTTCCGCGGTGGGGGCGAGGTCGTGATCCATGCCCCAGTCCTAGCACGGAATTCCGCCGCGCGCAAATAAAAGTTGCGTAGATTGCAATTTATCTCTTGACGATAGTTGTAATGTGTGCAACTATCCCCTCCATTCACCTGGAGGTCCCATGCTCGTCACCCTTAAAGTTTCTCACCGCGATCTTTCGCTGCTGGCGGAACTGGCCTCCCCAGAGATCAGCCAGGAAATCCAAACCTACATCGATTCTCACGTCTGGCTGAGCCCGCCGGAATTCAGTCTTGGCCGTGGCGCCGGCGGCATTCTGGCCATCGCCTTTCGCGGCTTCCACTGGCGCCGCCGGTCACGGGAACCAGATGGCGCGCACCGCGCCGTAGAGCGCCGCACCGGCGCCAATGACAGTCAGGGCCACACCCGTGAGGCCAAGCCACCATTCCAAATCTTTGCCAATGCCCGGAATCTCAACCATGGCCGCAAGCCTATTCCGGCGGTCACGCTGATGCAAGCAGGCGCGTCATGACCCCCGCCCAGATCGCCATGGCCCACCAGCTGCGCCTCTCCTCCTGGACGGCGGCTGACCTGGCCGCCAGCTTCCATATCACGCAAGCTGAATTCCTTGCGCAGTGTCCCTTCTGGGTCGAACCTGGGTTCCCGGCACGCGGGGCGAAATCCTGATGCGCCCCCAGCCCCTGCCGCTGTTTCCCGAACCCCTGCCCTTCGCCAGGCCCAGCATTCCGGGCTTTGCGAAGGGATGCCGCGTCGCCATCGCCGATCCAAGAGCCCGCGACCTGCAACGCCGGGGCGTGGTGGTGGTGACGCTGCCCCATTTCAACGCCGTGGTGATCGCCATGGATGATGGCGCCCTGGTCGAGATCGACCCCGAGCGGGTGCGCAAGGTGAGCCGATGACCGTCAGCATCACGGGGTCGGGCAGCTTGGTCGACCTGCTTGCGCCCGCGCAAGCGGAGATCAGAGTGTCCGACATCGCCATCCAGCTCGCCGTGACGGCGCGCTTCACTGGCGCCACGGTCAGGCTGGGAGGCGGGCCCTATTATGTCGCCCAGCATTCCTGCGTGGTGGCCCGCCTGGTCAGCCAGGCCCATGCGCGGAACCCCTTGCTGCAGCTCCAGGCGCTGCTCCATGACGCCCACGAGGCCTTTACCGGCGATATCACAACGCCCCTCAAACAGGCCCTCGGCCCCGCCGCGGCGCAAGCGCTGCAGCGCCTCCAGGACGGCCTTGACGCCGCCATTCACGCGGCCCTCGGCGTCGCGCTGCCCTCGGAGACACACGCCAGCCTGATCGCCCGCGCCGACGCCATAGCCCTCGCCACCGAATGGCGCGACCTCATGCCGGGGCCTTGCCCCATTGCTGCACCCCCCGCCAACTTCGCCATCCGGCCCCTGCCCTGGGACCGGGCCGAAGACCTGTTCCTCAGGACCTTCGACCGCCTCAGCCTGGCGGCGGGAATTTTGCAACCCCGGGCGTCCAGCCCCACGCCCGCCACGCCCAAGCCCTTCACGCCAACCCCCACCGGCATCATGAAATAGGAGACTGCCATGCAGCAGATCATGCTCGACCCCCACCTGTGCTTCATCGACCCCCTCATCAACGCGCGCAGCGGCGATGGCGGCGATCTCGCCGGCCTCAAGGCCCAGATCCGCCAGAACGGCTTCACCGATCCCCTCTGGGTCATGAGCCGCGCCAAGAAATATTCCATCATCGATGGCGGCAGGCGCTGGCGCGCCTTCCTTGAAATCGCAGCTGAGGACGGCCTCAAAAAGCCCGGCAAAATCCCCGTCTCGCTGTTTGACGTGGATGACGCCACAGCCGTTGAAATGTCGCTCGCCGCCTTCCTCGAGCGCGACGCCCTCACCCCCCACGACGAGGCCGTGCAGTTCACGAGGCTGAAGCTGGCGGGGGTGCCCGAGGCGGAGATCGCGGCGCGGTTTGCCTGCAGCGAGCGCCTGGTCCGCCAGCGCATCGCCATCGGCTCGCTGCCGCAAGCGATCTTGGCCGCCCTCAGGGATGGCGCCATCGACATCGGCACGGCGCAGCACTTCACCAGCGCCGCCGCCGAGCGGGCGCTCAGCGTTTTCAACGACCTTAAAAAGACGAAGAGCCTCAACCGCTACGCCGTTGACGCGGCCCTCACCGACGGCACGGTTGCCGGCCACGACCGGCGCTGTGTGTTTGTGGGGGCTCATGCCTACGAGGCGGCGGGCGGCGTCATCAGCCGCGATCTCTTCTCCGACACCGCGATGTGGCATGACGCGGGCCTGCTCGACGCGCTGTTCGAGGCCAAGCTTGAAGCCACGGCCCAGGCCCTCAAGGACGAGGGCTGGAGCTTTGTCGACATCCTGCGCAAGAACGCCCACGTGGTCAGCGGCTGGGGCCGGAGCGTGGCGAAGGAAACCCGTGAACTTTCCAGGGCTGAGAAGGCGGAGCTCAAAAAGCTGCAGGCGCAGCACAAGGCGCTGGAGACGGAATACGCCACCCTTGACGACCTTGACACTGCCCGCGACCTGTCAGCCAGCGAGCAGGAGCGTTACGGCGCGCTGCCTGATGTCATCGCGGCGCTGGCGGAAAAAATCGCGGCGCTGGACTGGCCCCTGTTCAGCCCCCGCCAGATGGCCAAGGCGGGCTGCGTCATCACCGCCGAGGGCCACGGCGGGCGCGTCGAGATCCTGCGCGGGCTTTTGAAGCCCGGCAAAAAATCTGCCGCCAGCCATTCCGATGAAGACGGCGAAGCGGAGGACCGCAGCGCCGCCGCCGCCACGGAACACCCCCAGCCCGTCGAGACTGTGGCCTATTCCGAGGCCCTCACCGCAAGCCTCGAAGCCGTGGCGAGGAACGCCACCAAGCTCGCCATGGTGGCCCACGTGCCGCTGCTGACCTACCGCATGGGCCTGGCGGCCCGCATCATCGCGGCGGGCTTCCGCCATGACGCGCCGTTCGCTGTGAGCCACAATTCAAGCCCCAGCGGCGCGGCCTATGAGGCGCTCCGCCTGGACGCCTTCAGGCCCTTTGGCCTCAAAAGCGATGACGAGGCAGACGAGGATATCAGCCATGTCTCAGTCACCGCCAGGCTGGAGGGGATGAACCCTGAGGACCTGATCCGCATCGAGGCGTTTCTTGCCGCCGACCTCTTCCGCGTCAGCTCGCTCAAGAACCCTGATGTGGCGGCGGTGATCAGCCTGATCGACCCGGACATGGGGGCCGAAGGCTGGAAGCCCGGCGCGGAGTTCATGGGCCGCCTGAACCGCGCCCAGCTCACGGCCACCATCGCCGAGATCGACGCGCAAGCGGCCATCCCCGCCGTCCTGAAAAAGCCGGAGCTGGCGGCGCTTGCCGCTGATCTGGCGGAGCTCCATGGCTGGTGGCCAGCCCCGCTCCGCACCCCCTCCTACAAGGGCCCCGGCAGCAACGCCTGGGCCGATGCCAGGGCCGCCCAGCTGGCCGATGCCATCACCCGGCAGCAGGCGGCGGAGTGATCCACACGCGCCACATCACGCTGGAACCCCGGCGACACCTATCGCTTCCGCGTCGCCGTGCCGGATGTGGAGGGTGCGGCGCTGCTGCTGGACACCCCGGCGCTGGCGGTTGCCCGGGGTGAGTCTGTCGAGATCTGAGTCGCCTGCCTTGCCCCTGCAATTGAAAGGAAAGCCCCATGACGCACGAGAAACACGAGACCGCCGTCACCCTGATCGCTGGCGAGATCAACCGGCTGGAGGCCGAGCTCGAGGATCTGCGCGCCAGCTATGTGAAGCTGGGCGGCGTCTTCGAGGAGGATGAGGCGGAGGAGGAAGCCGGGCCAAAACGCCTGGCCGCACCCCGGGCGGCGGGCGGCAGCATCGAGATCAATGGCATCCCGATCGCGCTTTCGGCCCAGCAGACCGCCCTCTATGAACTGATGGCGGCGGCGCCCGGACGCATGCTCGACATCGCCGGCATCCGGGTGGCGATGAACGGCAGCAAGACCCAATTGCCCCAGACGTTCAAGAACATGAATAAGCGGCTCAGCCCCGCCGGCATCCATGCGGTGAATGTGCCACGCAGGGGCTACCGGCTGGAGAAGCTGCCATGACCCTCCTGCTCTTGGGCCTTGCCCTCTTCGCCATTATGGCCCCCGCCGCCGCGCTGGCCTGGGGCATGGCGCGCCCCCGCCGAAGGCCGGCCGAACCGCCGCCCGCAATCCCGCATCAGGCCTACCGCACCACGATCCTGCTGGGCGACTGCTGCCTGTGCATCGGCAAGGGCCAAGAAAGGCGCGCCGCATGACGAATCTTGCAGCCATTCTGATCTTCATCGCCTCTCTGCTGCTGCTGATCGCCGTGCTCTTGATGCCGGCGGTGGCCGGCCCCGCCACCGCGCAGGAGCCAGACCGCTGCGCGGTGGCGGCGACCGAGATGTTTGTGACATCCATGCAGATGGCCTTGATGATCAAGGCCCGCGACGCCACCATCAAGGGCCTCGAAGCCAGGCTGCGGACGAACGCCGCGCCCAAAGCCAGATCCGGCGCCTGCGGGCGCAAGGCCCAGGTCTGGCGCACCCTTCCAAACGGCTACAGAAAATACCGGTGCATGTGATGGGCGACAAATCCGCAATCGAATGGACTGATGCCACTTGGAATCCGGTTGTCGGCTGCTCCATCGTCTCGCCCGGCTGCACCAATTGCTACGCCATGGCGATGGCGGCGCGCATTGAGAAGATGCAGCCCCAGTCACACTATGCCGGGACCACCAGGATGGTGAAGGCAAAACCGGTGTGGACCGGCAAACTGGCGCTTGCGCCCGATCACATCCTTACAGCACCCCTGCGCTGGAAACGCCCGCGCCGCATCTTTGTCAATTCCATGGGCGACCTCTTCCATGAGGATGTGCCAGACGCCTGGATCGACAGGGTGTTCGCCATCATGGCGCTCTCGCCGCAGCACACGTTTCAATGCCTCACAAAACGTGCTTCTCGAATGAGAGGCTATTCCACAACCCCTGATGTAACCCATGGGATCGCCAAAGCTGTTGACGCTGTTCTGGTGGACCTTGACCATCAGCCAGAAGAAACGTGGAAACCAGTACCAGATTTCCATTCCCATGAAGCCTCGAGGCACGGACGGATTCGGCGGGATGGATCAGTTTTGAAAGAGCAGGTTAATGAGCGATTTGATCGAGCCTCCGTCACACTTTGGCAAGACAAAGTGCGACATGGCTTTAACGGCGGACCTGCAAAACTAACCAGAGAGCAGGCGGCAGAAATTCGCATGGCATGCAGGGCGGGGGAAACTCAGCAATCCATTGCAGACAGGCATGGCGTCGCGCGCTCTTTAGTCAGCATGATTAAGGACAGGAAAGTTTGTGCAGCCGCCTTCTCTTGGCCCCTCCCCAACGTCTGGCTGGGCGTCAGCGCCGAAGACCAGGCCCGCGCCAACGAACGCATCCCCGATCTGCGTGCAACACCGGCAGCGGTGCGCTTTGTCAGCGCCGAGCCTTTACTGGGCAGGATTGAGTTCACCGAACTCTACAACGGGGGAAAATACATGAACGCACTGACTGGCGAAAACTGGTTGCCAGGTGCCGGTTCGATAGGCTCTCAAACATTTGAGGGCGCCAAGCTCGACTGGATCATCGCCGGCGGCGAATCAGGCCCCGGCGCGCGGCCCATGAACCCGGACTGGCCTGAGGACATCATGCGCCAATGCCGTGATGCTGGCACCGCATTCTTCTTCAAGCAGGACAGCGGTCCCCGATCAGGCATGAAGGGTCGTGCCAGCGATGTTCTTTGGTCTTGCAAGGAGTTCCCCGCATGACCCGCTCCGATCTCATCGATGTGACCGTCATCGTCGCCCACGCCACGCCCTCCGCCATCCTCGTCGACCATGGGGCCGCGGCCCCCTGCTGGCTGCCGCGCTCTCAGGTCGAGATCGCCCCCAACACGGATGGCCGGACTCACACATGCACTCTGCCCCAGTGGCTCGCCGAAGAGAAGGGGATGGTGTGATGCCCAGAACCCCCGCCCGTTTCACCCAGTCGGATATCGCCCGCTGCATCCGCGCCGTGCAGCAGTGTAATGCGCCCATGCGCGTGCGGCTGGCGCCGGATGGCTCGATCATCATCGAGAGGGACGTTGCCAGCGACCCCGTGCCGATTTTTAACGTTGAGGCAGGCCGGGAGTTCAGGCTATGAACCATCCCATGCCGCGCCGCCGCAAGCCCTATCTCAACCGCGAAAAAACCCGCCATGGCAATGTGGTCTGGTATTTCCGCCGCGACAAGGCGTCCCGCCGCATGCGGCTCATGGGCGAATTTGGCTCGGCGCAGTTCAACGCGGAATACGAGATGGCGCTGCAGGGCGCTGCGATCCAGCGCGGCGGCATGAAACTCCGCTCGGGAAGCCTCGAATGGCTGGTGCGGCAATGGCACAAATCCTCCGCCTGGCATCTCACGGCGGCGGCCACCAAATCGCAGCGCAGCAACATCCTTGACCGGGTGATCGAGAAATCCGGCAACCCGCCGTTCCGCTCGATAACCCAGAAGAGCATCACCCAGGGCCGCGAGGACCGCATGGCCACACCCGCCGCCGCCAATAATTTCCTCAAAACCATGCGCGGCCTGTTCTCCTGGGCCAGGGATGCGGGCCATGTCGAGACGGACCCCACGGCTGGCGTCAAGCTGCTGCCGCAGAAAACCGCAGGCTTCGCCCCCTGGTCCGTGGCCGACGTGGTGGATTTCCGCGCCCGCTGGCCCTTGGGCACCCGCGAGCGCCTCGCCATGGAACTGCTGCTGTGGACGGGCTTGCGGCGCGGCGACGCGGTGCGCCTGGGCAGGCAGCATGTCAGGAATGGCGTCGCCTATCTCAAGGCGGAAAAAACCGGGGCCGACCTCGCCATTCCCATCCTGCCCTGCCTGGCCGAGGCCATCAAGGCGGGCCCCACCGGAGACCTGGCCTTCATCGCCACAATAGCTGGCGCGCCGATGGTGAAGGAAAGTTTCGGTACATGGTTCAGGCTGGCCTGCGACGCGGCGAAGGTCACCGGCAGCGCCCACGGCCTGCGCAAACTCTCGGCCACCCTGTCGGCCGAGGCGGGCGCCAGCGAGTTGCAGCTCCAGTCCTTCTACGGCTGGTCCAACCCCGCCCAAAGCCAGACCTACACCCGCAAGGCGAACGCCGAAAAACTGGCGATCCAGCTGGGTGAGAAACTAAGCGGGAACATCCTGCAGGAGAAGAAATGATCCTCAGGCGGAAAAGCAAGTTGCGATATGTGCAGCAGGAAAAAACCCGGCATGGCCGCATCACCTACTATTTTCGCATTGATAGCTCGAAGGGTTACGAAAAAGGCAACGTCAGAATTGTGGTTTTTGCTGCAAATGTGATGATGCTGGATTGGGGTTTGGACGTGTTCGAGAAGGTGTCAAAAGAATACAACCAGAACATTCTGTGCCCACACCTTGAAACCGGGTGCGGGGAGTGAAAAAATAAACCAAATGATTTCAAAAAGTTACAAGCAAAAATCCCCCCGGCTGGTGGGCGCAGTAGGCCGGCAGGAATCGCCGTT
>JANPCS010000137.1:0-8601 GCA_031431065.1 Hyphomicrobiales bacterium
GTGTGGGCCGCATCACCCAGGTCACGGGTGCCGTGGTCGACGTGGCCTTCGATGGCGAGTTGCCGCAAATTCTGAACGCGCTCGAAACCATGAACGGCAGCAATCGCCTGATTCTGGAGGTCGCCCAACATCTCGGTGAAAACACCGTGCGCTGCATCGCCATGGACGCCTCCGAGGGTCTGGTGCGCGGACAGGCGGTCACCAACCTGGGCGAACCGATCTCGGTTCCGGTCGGCGTCGAAACGCTGGGCCGCATCATGAACGTCATCGGCGAAGCCATCGACGAAGCGGGTCCCATCAAGACCAAGCTGCGCAAGCCCATCCATGCGCCGGCTCCCGACTTCGTCGACCAGTCGACGGAAGCCCAAATCCTCGTCACCGGCATCAAGGTTGTCGATCTCCTGGCGCCTTATGCCAAGGGCGGCAAGATCGGCTTGTTCGGCGGTGCCGGTGTCGGCAAGACGGTGCTCATTCAGGAGCTCATCAACAACGTCGCCAAGACGCATGGTGGATATTCGGTGTTCGCCGGTGTGGGTGAGCGCACGCGCGAGGGCAACGATCTCTATCACGAGTTCATCGAGTCCAAGGTCAACGCCGATCCGCACAATCCCGATCCGAATGTGAAGTCGAAGTGCGCCCTGGTGTTCGGCCAGATGAACGAGCCGCCGGGTGCGCGTATGCGCGTGGCGCTGTCTGGTCTCACGGTTGCCGAGCATTTCCGCGACGAAGGCCAGGACGTGCTGTTCTTCATCGACAACATTTTCCGCTTCACGCAGGCCGGTTCGGAAGTCTCGGCTCTTCTGGGCCGCATCCCGTCCGCCGTGGGCTATCAGCCGACCCTGGCCACCGACATGGGCGCCCTGCAAGAGCGCATCACCACGACGACCAAGGGTTCGATCACCTCGGTTCAGGCGATTTACGTGCCGGCCGACGATCTGACCGATCCGGCGCCCGCCACATCCTTTGCCCACTTGGATGCCACCACCACGCTGTCGCGGTCGATCGCCGAAAAGGGCATCTACCCGGCCGTCGATCCGCTCGACTCCACCTCGCGCATGATGGACCCGCGCATCGTCGGTGAAGAGCATTACCAGACGGCGCGGCGTGTGCAGCAGATCCTGCAGCGCTACAAGGCATTGCAGGACATCATCGCCATTCTCGGCATGGACGAGCTGTCGGAAGAAGACAAGGTCTCGGTGGCGCGGGCCCGCAAGATCGAGCGCTTCATGTCGCAGCCCTTTGATGTCGCCGCCGTGTTCACCGGTTCGCCCGGCGTGCAGGTCAAGCTCGAAGACACCATCAAGGGCTTCAAGGGCCTGTGCGATGGCGACTACGACCATTTGCCAGAACCGGCCTTCTACATGGTCGGCACCATCGAGCAGGCCGTCGAAAAGGCCAAGCGCCTCGCAGCCGAAGCGGCGTAACCCTAACCCCACCCCCGGCGCTGACGCGCCGGACCCTCCCCGCAAAGCGAGGAGGGATGCCGGTTCCCTCCCTCCTCCACATCGTGGGGGAGGGTGTCGAGCGAAGCGAGACGGGTGGGGGAAGTCACAAGAAGGATTTTTTGCAATGGCCGGATTACATTTCGAACTCGTGAGCCCCTCCAGGCTTCTGTTCTCAGGAGATGTGGCCTCGGTCACCATCCCCGGAACCGAGGGCGAGATGGGCATTTATCCCGGCCACGCGCCGGTGCTGGCAACGCTGAAGCCCGGTGTCGTCACCGTCTACAAGGAAGGCGGCGGCACCGACCGCATCTTCGTCAAGGGCGGCATGGCGGAGGTGAACCCCACCGGCCTCACGCTGCTGGCCGAAGTGGCGATCCCGGTGGCCGAACTCAACGCCGAAACCCTGGCAGCCCAAATCAAGGACGCGGAAGAGGATGTCGCCGGCGCCAAGTCCGACGAAGCCCGCCGCAAGGCGAGCGAAAACCTTGAGCACCTGAAGGCGCTGCAAGGCGCCCTCTGAAACGCTCCGTAAACTGATGAATTCGGAAGCCCGCCAGCGATGGCGGGTTTTTTGGCGCGCGCGGCACCACCACTCGTTTTCAAACCGCTCGTTTTCACTTGACAGTTTGTAGTTTATAAATTACACTTTAACAAGTGATTGACGTTGTCAAATCTGTTCAGTTCGAGAGATGGTTCCGCCAGCTTCGGGATAGTCGCGCCAGAGCGAGGATTGATGCTCGCGTATTTAGGCTCAGTCTTGGAAATCCCGGTGACGTGAGGCCGATAGGTTCGGGCGTCAGCGAATTGCGCATCGACTATGGGCCCGGCTATCGCGTTTACTTCACTCAGCATGGCGAGACCATTGCCGTGCTCTTGTGTGGTGCCGACAAGACCACGCAAGGCGATGATATCACGTCCGCCATCGAGATTGCGCGGGCATGGAGGGACTAGGACCATGAAGACAGGCTTTTCCAAATACGATGTAACCGATCATCTCAAAACAGAAGAAGAAGTTGTCGCATTTCTCGAGGCTTGTTTCGAGGAAGCGGGCGACGATGCCGCCTTCATCGCGGCCGCACTTGGCGAAATCGCCCGGGCGCGCGGCATGGCCGAAATCGCCGCCGCGACGGGCTTGACGCGCGAAGGCTTGTACAGGACGCTCTCCAAAGACGGCAACCCGAGTTTGAGTGCCGTGCTGAAGGTCATGAAGGCGCTGGGACTGAAGCTCAAGCCCGAAGCGGTGTGAGGTCCCATCGAGACTTTCGATCACCTCAAGGCGCTGCATGGGGCGCTTTCGTCTCCCTGCGCCGCTGATCTATTTTTCCGCGCGCCAGGCGGACCAGCGGTGGACCAGTTCGTGCTCGCAGGACTTGAAGCCCAGGTAATAGATCAGCGACAACAGTCCGTAAAAGGCGATCTCCAGCAATTGCCAGAGGCCGCCTTCCATCACCGCCAGCCAGACGAATGCGCTGAGGAAGCGAAAATTGGCGATGGCCAGGCTGGCGAGATTGTAGGAGCTCCAGGCAAAGAGTGCCGCGCAGACGCCCATCGCCAGGAACAGGACGGCAGCATGATACGCATGAATTTCCAGCCAGCGCCGGGCCATCGAAAGATTCCTTTTGACAAGTCTTGACCGCCGCCGGGCGTTTGGCAAGTGCCCCAACTTAAAGAGCAAAGCCCGTGGAAATCGCTCCCCACGGGCGCTTTGCGTTATTGGATCGCGTTCAAGCCTGCTTCTTGCCGATGTCGCTCATCCAGCTGCCGCCGGTTGTGCCGCCCAGGCTGCGCTTGGGCGAGCCGTTGCCGGCGCCGGAGGCGCTGCCGCGATGCGGTTTGGCCTTGGGCTTGCCCTGAAAGCCACCGGGCGCGCCATTGGAGTGGTTGCGGTTGCCGCCCGAGGGCTTGCCGCCGCGCGGTTTGCCCGCACCCTTGCCAGCCGGGTTCCAACCGAAGGTCGGGGCCAGCGTCTGGATGTTCTTCAATCCCAGGGCATGTTCGACGACCGGCACCGGCTGCCTGATGGTCTTCTCGATGTCGCGCAGCAGGCCGCGATCTTCCGGCGTGCAGAAAGCGATGGCCGAGCCGTCGGCACCGGCGCGTGCGGTACGGCCGATACGGTGGACATAGGATTCCGGCACATGCGGCAGGTCATAGTTGATGACGTGGCTCACCGCATCGACGTCGATGCCGCGCGCCGCGATGTCGGTGGCGACAAGGACCAGGATCTTGCCCTGCTTGAAGCCGGCAAGGGCGCGCTCGCGGTTGGCCTGGGATTTGTTGCCGTGAATGGCGGAGGCCGTGAAGCCCGCCACCGACAGGTTCTTCATCACCTTGTCGGCGCCATGCTTGGTGCGGGTGAACACCAGGGTGCGGGTCATGTTGTTGTCCTTCAGCAGCTCGGAGAGCAGCTTCGCCTTGTTGGCGGGATCGACATGGATGACGCTCTGGTTGACTTTTTCGACAGTGGTGCCGACCGCCGCCACTTCAACGCGCACCGGATCGGTGAGAAGTGAAGCGGCGAGACCGGCGATCTCCTTCGGCAGGGTCGCCGAGAAGAACAGGTTCTGACGCTTCGAGGGCAGCATGCCGGTAATCTTGCGGATGGCGTGGATGAAGCCCAGGTCGAGCATCTGATCGACTTCGTCGAGCACGAAGATTTCGACTTTCGAGAGCGTCAGGGCGCGGCGTTCAATGAGGTCGACGAGGCGGCCGGGCGTTGCCACCAGCACGTCAACGCCGCCGCGCAGGATTTCGATCTGCTTGCCCAGCGAGACGCCGCCAAACACCACGGCGCGGCTGACCTTCAGGTTGCGGCCATAAGTCTTGAAGCTCTCGGCGATCTGCGAGGCGAGCTCGCGGGTTGGCGACAGGATCAGTGCCCGGCAGGTGCCGCGTGCGGTGCGCTCGGGCTTTTCCGCGAGCATCTGCAGCATGGGGAGTGCGAAGGCCGCGGTCTTGCCGGTGCCGGTCTGGGCGATGCCCAGCAGGTCCTTGCCCATCAGCAGATGCGGGATGGCCTGAGCCTGGATGGGGGTTGGAGTTTCATAACCCTCGGCGGCCAGCGCCTTCAAGAGGGGTTGCGAGAGATTAAGGTCTGTAAAAGACGTCATGTCGTTTGACTTTCGCTTCGGAACCGTTGGGTGAAAAGCGCCTGCCATGTCCGAAAAGCCGGCAGCGGACAATCCGCAGCCATAGCTTGGCAGGGGCTTAAAACCTACCCACGTGAAAGGTATGTTCGGGATTTCGCTTCAGGCCGGAACGGCTGCACGAGCATGTGCGCCTCACGTATTCCTGGATCGGCCAAGAGCGATATCGGTGATATGGACGTGTTGCAGTGCAATGTCAACGTAATCCTCAGGTGCCCTTATGACTGCCGCGCACCAGATTGGGCAGCGCATCCATGTGGTTGAAGGCAAAGCGGGCGCCGGCAGCCAGCAGTTTCCGCGCGTGTTCGCCGCGCTCCGGATGCGTGCCGGTGAAACCCAGCACCGTGCAACCAGCAGCATGGGCTGCCGTAACACCGGTCACCGAATCCTCGATGACAATGCAGTCCTGCGGCCGGTAACCAGCCCGGCGGGCGGCTTCGATGAAGACGTCGGGCTCGGGTTTTGGCCGGGCAACATGCTCGAAGGTGGTGATGCGGTCACCGAAGAAGGGTGTCAGGCCGGTGATACGAAGGGCTGCCGCCACCCGCTCCGCCGGGCTGTTCGAGGCGACACTATACTGTCGCTGACCGATCTCTCTCAGCGCTACCGCCACGCCCTCGACCACCTGTAGTTCGCGCTCGTAGAGAAGCAACAGCCGCTGGTCTTTGCGGGCGGAGGCATCGGCGGGGAAACGGACGCCGAATTCGCTTTCCACCTCGCCGATCATGGCGGCGAAGGTCTTGCCGACGAAGCGGGCATGCGCTTCATGCTCGCTCATAACAACGCCATTCTCGGCCAGGATCTCGACGTCGATCTTCATCGACAGGGGCTCGCTATCGACCAGCACGCCGTCACAATCGAAGATGATGTGGTGTCTGGCCAAGGTTCGCCTTTTAACTGTCTATACAACCATATGTAAAAAGGACGTCAACCAGCCAAATGACGGAAACCGGCGATCACCTGCTCGTAGACGCCGCGCTTGAACGTTATGATCGTCTCCAGCACCTCAGCCATCGGCGCCCAGCGCCACTGGTCGAATTCCTGTTTGTGGCCAGGCGGCTTCAAATTGATTTCGGAATCCTCCCCGAGGAAGCGCAGCGCGAACCATTTCTGCGTCTGGCCGCGGTACTTGCCCTTCCATGACCTGCCGATCAGATGTTGCGGCAAGTCGTAAGTGTACCAGTCCTTCGACTCGGCGATGACCGCGACGGACGTGACGGCCGTCTCCTCGGCCAATTCGCGAAGAGCCGAAAGTTTCGGGTCCTCACCATGGTCGATACCGCCTTGCGGCATCTGCCACCAATGGCCGATGCCCTCATCATTCTGCTTGTCGAAACGGCGGCCGATCCACACGAGGCCTTGCCTGTTCAGCAGCATGATGCCGACACAGCGGCGATAGGCCTGCGGCTGATCCTTCGCCATCACGTGGCGCGGCCCTTGTAGGTGGCGCTGACCGGCACCAGCAGGATGCCTTTTTCCTGCAAGCCCTTGGCCCACTCGTTCACAGTCTCGATGGTGACTTCCAGGCCGGAGCCGGTACCGATGGCAAAGCCATTAGAGACGGCCTCCTCCTCGAGCTTTTGCAGGGCCTCGGCGATGGCGGGTGCCGTGGGCTCGCTATCGATCACCATGGTGGCCCGCTGCATCGGCAGGCGCACTTCCTTGACGATCTTCGGCGACAGCGTCAGGTTGACCGTCGCATCCTCGAAATAGACCAGCCCGCGCTGGCGAATTTCCTGCATCACCGGCTTCATCGCCGCTTCGGTCACCAGCAGGCGGGCGCCCTGATAATTGGTGATGCCGGAATAGCCGGCAAAGCGGCTCATGTTCCAGTGCAGCGCCGCAAGGTTTTCTTCTTCCGAGGCCTCGGTCAGCAGCGTGTTGGGGCCGGGGTTGTTGCCGGGATAGCCAACTGGTTCCATCGGCACCTGCAGCATGATCTCGTGGCCCCGCGCCCGGGCCCGGTTCACCTGCTCCTGCAGTTTCTCGCCATAGGGCGCAAAGGCGAAACTGATGTCGCCGGGGAGTTCCTTGATGGCCTTTTCGGTGAGCCTCGCGTTGAGACCCATGCCGCCCAGCAGGATGGTGATCTTGGGCCGCCCGGAACTGGTCACCGCCAAGGGTGTGACCTGCGAATAGGCATCGAAGGGCTTGCGGCCCGCCGTTGAAATGCGCGGCAGCGGACCTTGAGGGCTGTCCTCCGTCACCTGTTCGAGGGGCGCTTTCTTCAGCGGCCGGTTGAGAGAAATATAGATCGAGGCTTCCTTCTTGTAGGCTGGAACCTCCGGTTCCTCCGGGGCGCCGCTGTCTTCAACAATTGCCGCATTGCCGTCGATCACATCCTCCGCTTCAGGCTTGGCGTCCTCTCCGGCGGCGGGCGTTGTCGAGGCGGTTGCCATTTCTTCAGGCGTTGGAATGGCGGCGGTAACGATGGGCTCACCGGCAAACGGATGAGGGATGCGCGACACCCAGATGCCACCGCCCACAAACACAGCCGCCAGCGCCGCCGCGGTCAAGGCAATGGCGCTCGGCCGCCTCGACCACAGGCGTTCCTTCAGGCTCCTCTTGCGCAAGGGTTGCCGCAACTCGTCGCGGGGCATGAACTCTCTGACCAACAGATTCTGATTCGATTGAAGCGACTTTGGGTGGCGAACCGTTAATGTCCTGTTAACCCTAAATCAAGAAGGCCGGAAGCTTAGGCATCCGGACCAACCGGGCATGCAAACGACGGTGACTCAAGGGCTAAGATCGGTGGCAGGTCACCAGACGGCGAGATCGGCTTGGCGCCTCAAGGGTTTCAAGCCAAACCGCTACACGGTTCACGTCAACGGGCCCTGGTGCGTGACCTTTGCGTTCGATGGGGTTGACGCGGTTCGCGTCGATCTTGAACAATATCACTGACGAAGAGGTGCTGCCATGACCGAACATACCGCCGCCCGGAACCCGGAGCGCAGGCCCACGTTGCCCCGTGAATTGCTGCTGTCCACGGTGCTCCCCGCCACCAAGCTGTCGAAAGCCGAGTTCGCCCGCCGTCTCGGCGTTTCCCGCCAGTCCGTCTATGATCTTCTGGAAGGGCGCCAGCGGGTTTCGCCGGAGATGGCGGTGCGCCTCGGCGCGCTGTTCGGCAACGGGCCTCAGCTCTGGTACGGCATGCAGTCGAACTGTGACCTCTGGGATGCGGCCCGCACCGTGGACACCAGCGCAATTCGTCCGCTCAAGCCCGCGTAAAATGCCCTACGGCTCTTGATTGTCACTCCGCCGCCGGAAACTCGTTTCAGTTCCGGCGACGGGATTTGCTATCTCAGTTCGGCGTTGCCTGGGCGGTGCCGCCGTCGGCGGGCTTTTCGTCCTTGGGCTTGACGTTGGTGACCACCTTGACGCCGTTCAGGAGATCGACAGCCGCCTTCAACTGCATGTCCTTGGTACGGTCCTCGGGCACATAGGCTGAGGAGCCGCCGCCTTCATCGCCGCCGGTTTCGTTGGTGAGGTGGCCGCGCAAACCGGCTTCGCCCTCGGTCGAGACATTCTTGCCCTGCAATTCAGGCGGCAGATCCTGTTCGATGACGATATCGGCATCGATGCCCTTGGCCTGGATCGAGCGGCCGGCGGGCGTGTAATAGCGCGCCGTGGTCAGGCGCAGCGCGCCTTGGCCACCCAGCGGAACAATGGTCTGCACCGAACCCTTGCCGAAGCTGCGGGTGCCGATCAAGGTCACCCGCTTGTGATCCTGCAGCGCACCGGCGACGATTTCAGAGGCCGAAGCCGAGCCGCCGTTGATTAGCAGCACCACCGGCTTACCGTCGGCCAGATCGCCCTTGGTGGCGTTGAAGCGCTGGGTTTCATCCGCATGGCGGCCCCTAGTTGAAACAACTTCGCCGCGGTCGAGGAACGAGTCCGACACCGAAATGGCCATGTCGAGCAAGCCGCCCGGATCGTTGCGCAGGTCGAGAATATAGCCCTTGGCCTTGTCGCCCAGCGTGGTGCGGAAATGCGCCATGGCCTTTTCGAGG
>JANPCS010000138.1:0-3142 GCA_031431065.1 Hyphomicrobiales bacterium
ATTGGCATGCCAATGGTATATCTGAACCCGCTCCTCCGCGGATATCTGTGAATACTTGTGTTCCATCGCAACACCATCCATAGCAGGTGTCGCACTTGTGCCGTGAACTTAGGGGACCCATTGCACCGTCGAGAAAAGCCCTGCCGTTTCAGCAAGTTGAACCATGGGTCCCGGCTTTCGCCGGGATGACGGGCTAGGGTTGGGACGGGTGAGCGCCAATGACTATTGGTATAACACTTGAGTTAGGACACAGCATCGAATGAAACATGAGATCAGAACGAGGAAAACAAAATGATCCGTCACACCGTGGTGTTCCGCCTGAAGCATGCGGCCGGGTCGGCGGCGGAGGCGGCGTTTCTGGCGGATGCCAAGGTGCTGGCCGGCATTCCCGGTGTCATGGAGTTCGAGCGCCTGCGCCAGGTGAGCCCCAAGAACGACTACCGCTTCGGCTTTTCAATGGAATTTGCGGACAAGGCGGCCCATGCCGTCTACAACGACCACCCCGTCCACGTGGCCTTTGTGCGCGATCGCTGGATTCCGGAAGTCGAGGCCTTCATGGAAATCGACTACGTGTCACTTTGAAGGGCAGCGCTGCGAAAAAGCTTTCAAGTTGCGGTTCTTGAGCAGGGGCGATAGCCCCAGCCTGGCGGCCTGCACGCAGAAGGACGTGAAGTTGATGTTGTTGTCGGTATATTCCACCGCGAAGACGGCCTTGCCGGCGGCGATGAAAGGTTTCGAGTCGGCGCACCAGCCCTGATCGAAACAATCCTCGGTCAGCGCCCAATCATATTTGCCGATGACCTCGGCCTGCAGTTCCGGCACGTTCTTGAGGCCGATCGACAGGCCTTTGAGGTGCGCCATGTTGGCGAGCCATTTGAGAAAGCGGATCTGGTCGGCCCGGGTGATGTTGAAGCCGGTGTCGTTCTGCCAGGCATCGAGATTGTCGGGTTCGACCGCCAGGAAGCCCTTGGACCGGCAGAGATCGAAGCGGGCGAGAAGAATGGGGCCAAGATCGGTGGTGTTGCGGATATCGACATAGCGTTCGCCCGGCCAGCCATCGAGCGGCTTGCCGAGGAGACGCCGTGGATAGTCGCTCTTGTCCGGACGCCAGTTCTCCCAGCTGCCCACGCTGATGTAGCAGATCGGCACCTTGCCCGCCGCCTTGATGGCACTGACCTGGGCCTTCGAGGTTTCGAACAGATCGACATCGATGGCATCGGCATCGGGCACCTTGCCATCGTAGCCTTGGAGGATCCATTCGAAGGTGGTGCCCGGTTCCGGCTTCCAGCGCGCCGCCTCGGCAGGCGCCGCGAGGCCGAGAACGATCAGGGTGAAGAACAGCGCACGCATGGGAGAAACTCCTGTCATGATACCTGCTCCTTAGCACATTACGGCCGAGGCGTCTCTCATCCCATTGACGGGTCAACAGCGCATCGTCATCATCCTGTTGAATGAGGGTGCGGAAGATGACGGAAAACAGCAAGTTCGATGAGGTGGTGGTGCACTATTCGGCGATCGAGGACGATGCCAGGAACTACTATCCGGGCTCGGACGAAAGCTTCGCGCATGGCGCGGCGTTTTCCAATCACTTCGGGCTGATGCGGCTTGGCATCCATCATGAGCGGCTGCCACCGGGCAAGCGCACGTCCTGGCCACATGCCGAGGCCGACGAGGAGGAGTTCGTCTATGTGATCGAGGGCGAGCCCGATCTGTGGCTCGATGGCCAGGTGCGGCGCCTGAAGCCCGGTGACGGCGTGGGCTTTCCGGCGGGCACCGGCATTGCCCATGTGCTGATCAACAACACGGCAAGCGACGTGCGCCTGCTGGTCGCCGGCGAGGCATCGCGCCAGCGCAGCCGCATCGACTATCCGATGCACCCCAGGCGCAATGAAGAGATCGGCAAGCGGCACTGGAAGAGCAAGCCCGGCCAAGCGATGGGCCCGCATGACGGCAAGCCGGACAACATGCGGTGACGCGGAAACTTGCCGCCGTCACCTGTCTAGTGCGCGACTACGACGAGGCCATTGCCTGGTTCGTGGGCGCGCTGGATTTCGTGCTGGTTGAGGACGTTGCCCTTGCGGAGTCGAAGCGCTGGGTAATGGTGGAGGCGCCGGGCGGCGGCTCGCGGCTGCTGCTGGCCAAGGCCGATGGAGCGGAACAGGAAGCCGCCATCGGCCACGCGGCGGGCGGGCGCGTGGCATTCTTTCTGTATACGGATGATTTCGCCCGCGACCATGCCGCGCTGCTGGCCAGGGGCGTCAACTTTCGCGAGACGCCACGCCTTGAGGCCTATGGCACGGTGGCGGTGTTCGAGGACTTGTATGGCAACGCTTGGGACTTGATCGAGCCGGAGTAAGCAAGGGTGCTTATTTTCCTTTCACCGGCACAAACGCATCGGCCCTCGCCTGGGCCTCGGCCTTCTGCTGATCGGTCAGTCTCGCCAGCATGGTATCGAGTTCGGCGTCGCCGCGGCCGGCCCTGGTGGCGAGGATGTTCCATTTCAGGGCTTCGACCGGATCACGGCTCACCCCCTTGCCGAAGGCAAAGAGCCTTGCGACGCGGTTCTGGGCGATGACATTGCCGCGCCGGGCCGAAACCAGCAGCCACTGAGCGCCGATCTTCTCGTCTTGCTGCACGCCCTCGCCGCGCAACACCAGCACGCCATAGTCGAGCATGGCATCGACGTTGCCTGCTTGCGCGGCATTGCCGATGAGGCGGGCGGCTTCGATCACATTCTTCTCCACGCCCCGGCCTTCGAGATAGAATACGCCGAGATTATAGGCGGCGCCGGGGTGGCCCTGATCGGCTGCCTTGCGGAACCATTCGGCGGCAAGTGTCAACTCGGGCGGATTGCCGAAACCGCCGGCGGTCAATAGCCCCATGTTGAATTGTGCATCGGCAAGGCCTGCCTCAGCGGCGCGCCGCAACCAGCCCTCGCCCCTGGCATAATCACCACGCCCGGACGCGGGATCGAGATAGATCAGCGCCAGCGCCAGTTGCGCCGGGGCCTGGTCCATCTCGGCGGCGCGGCCCAGCCAGTCGATGGCGATATCGAGGTTCACCGCCACGCCCTGGCCCTTGCGGTACATGAGGCCGAGCATGGTCATGGCGCGGGCATCGCCTGAGTCCGCCAGTTCGCGGG
>JANPCS010000139.1:0-2651 GCA_031431065.1 Hyphomicrobiales bacterium
TTCGCCTCGCCCTCGCGGCGGTCACGCGTGACGCCGGGCTGATCGTCCACCAGGGCGATCTTGCGGCCGACGAGGCGATTGAACAGTGTTGATTTTCCGACATTCGGACGCCCGAGAATGGCGACGGTTATGGTCATTGCGGATCGCTGAACACGCCGCCAGTCTCCTTTGCGGGCTGGCAGGACGGATCATCGGGCAGGCAGCTTTCAATGGGTTCGGTGGTTGACACAGTATCGGTTTGTTGCGGCTGGCCGGCGGGCGGCGCCACCAGCGGATCTGGCTGATCGGGAAATGCGGTGCGGCCAGGGATCGCCTCTTCGCGGCTTCCCGGCAGCACGGTATCGTCGGTTTGCCCGGTCAAGCTGTTGATCGTGCTGCATCCGGCCAGCGCCGCCGCCACGGCACCAAGCAAAAGGATTTTTCCGAGTGTCATCATTTTTGCGCCAGCAGCGGTGCCAGCAACTCGGCCATGACCTTGGCCCGTTGCATCACGCCGGCAGGAGCCTCGCCATCACTCAGGATGGCCTGAACCTGTTGGTTGGCGCCGGCATAATCCTTGGTGCGCCACAGGGCCGCCGCCATCGCCTCGCGCGCCACATGACGCCAGGGATTGCCGGCCGCATCGAAAGCCTTCAGCCGCGCCGCCAGATCGGCAGGCAAAGCCGTATCGGCGAGCGCCAGCGCCGCCCGGATACGCGCCAGATCGCGCAGTGCCGGATCGGCAGCGCCATCAGCCGCGATGGCGTCATAGATCTTCACTGCATCGGCGGGTTTGCCCTGGGCCGCCAGTGCATTGGCTTCCCGCAGTTTGGCCAGCATGCCATATCCGGCATGCGAGATCGCCGCGAACTGCTTGACGGCGTCATCGGCCTTATCCGTGCCGGCCAGCCTGGCGGCGGCGAAAAACGTCTCGCCCGCCGCTTCCGCCTGTTTCAGTTGCCAATACTGCCAGCCCTTGTAGCCCGCCACGGCAGCAATGACCACGAAACACACGGCCAGAATCAGGTTGCCGTAACGCTCCCAGAGTTTCTTGAACTGCTCCTGGCGGACTTCCTCATCCACCTCGCGAAACAGGGATTCATCGCTCACGGGTTCAAGGCTCCTCGGGGCCAATCACAATACTGAGGAGCGGCCTAAATCAGCGGCTTGGCCAAATCAAGGCATTTCCACCAGGAGGCTGGCGATGCTGGCAGAAATAGAAGCCATTGATGACCTTGAAGCGCTCGTAGCGCAGCAGCAGCGCCAAGGCGAGGCCGATGGCGGCAACGCCTGAAACAAAACCCAAAATCTCGAATACCATGCGCAAAACCTCATGCGGGCGAATCTTGTCGCGAACCACTAGGCACCCAATTCCTTAACGCCGCTTGAACTCATGGTTCGGCCGGAGTGACTTCAAATGACCCGATCAGACCGCCATCGGCGCGCTCGGCCACCAGGCTCTGGATCGCCCAGGTGCCGGGATTCGCGGCGACGAAGGCCAGGGTCACGGTCTCGTTTGCGGCGATGATTGCCGTATCCTGCCAGATGCCCGGCGGCGTCTCGTCAATTTCCTGCCAGACGTGGCCGTGGATGTGCAGCGGCTGACTGAAACCGCTGCGGTTGTCGATCTCGAGCAGGACAACTTCGCCCTGTACCGCCGTGAACAAGGGCTCAGGCGCTGGCCCCGCCGTGCCGTTCAGGGCCCAGCCCTTGCCATTCTCCAGCAGAGTCCGGAGATCGCTGTCGACGCCGTTGAGCTTGGCCGTTTTCAAGCCGCCCTTGATGCCGCCTTCGATCAGGATCGAGATTGTCCGGGCATCGGCCAGACTGGGCAGTGCTGGCAGCGGGTTGGGCGGCAGCGCGAAGTTTTCAGGAACCTGCGGCACCGGCCCCTTGGGCCCGGCAATCAGATAACCGATTTCGACGACATCTTCGAACAGATCGAGCGCCAGCCCGATGTCGCCTTCTTCCGGGCTCACCAGCAAGTCGGCGCGCTGGCCCGGTGCCAGCAGCAGCGCCTTCTGGTCGAGGGGCTGCGGCGTCACCGGTTGACCGTCACGGGCGATCAGCAGCGGGTCATAGCCCTTGAACAGCACGCCCATGCGGCGAACATTGGCGGCGTTGAGCAGGCGCAACCGCGTGAACCGGCCGGATTGCAAAGTCAACTTGGGCCGGAAGCGGCTGTTGATGGTGAACCAGTTGCCGAGCCGCCCCTCGCCCACCATCGTCTCGGCATCGCCGAACCCGCCCATGATGGCGCCGTCATCCGAGATCTTCCAGTCGTCGAGCACCAGCACGAGTTCGGCGAGGTCCGCAGGCGGCGTGGCCTCTTCGACAACCAGCACGGCATAAAGTCCCATGTCGCGGGCCTGCGACTGTTCCGCCATCGGCCCGATCCAGAACGTGCCGGCGTCGGGCGGCGTGAACACGCAATCAACCGCATTGCCCGCCCCCGGCGCCACGTTGAGCGTCATCAGTGCTGAAGGCCCGCGCACCCCGAAGAAGTGGAGCCAGATCTCCTGCGGCAGGTCATTGATGAAGCGCAGCTTCAGCTCAACGCCCTGCTTGGCGCGGATGATCGCGGGCTCGGAGCCTGACGAATAGCTCCAGGCAGCGGTGTTCCCTGTATCGTCTTCCAGCAGCTGCAGCTTCACAGCATTCATTCATTCCAC
>JANPCS010000140.1:0-3789 GCA_031431065.1 Hyphomicrobiales bacterium
CGATCACCGCTGCACCTTCTGCATCATTCCTTTTGGGCGCGGCAATTCGCGCTCCATTGCGGCTGTGGATGTGGTGGAACAGGTGAAGCGCCTGGTGGCCGGCGGTTATTCCGAAGTGGTGCTGACCGGCGTCGATCTCACCTCATGGGGTGCCGATCTCGATGACACGCCAAAACTCGGAAGCTTGTCGGCTCGTATCCTCGCGCGGGTGCCGGACTTGAAGCGCCTGCGCTTGTCGTCAATCGACTCGATTGAAGCCGATCCGCAGTTGATCGATGTGATCTCGAGCGAAGAACGCATCATGCCGCATATTCACCTGTCGCTGCAATCTGGCGACAACATGATCCTGAAGCGCATGAAGCGCCGTCATTCGCGCGAGGATTCGATTGCCTTTTGCGATGAACTGCGGGCGCGGCGCCCCGGCATCGTGTTTGGCGCCGACATCATCGCCGGGTTCCCGACCGAGACCGATCAGATGTTCGCGAACTCGCTGAGCATCGTCGATCAGTGCGGCCTCACGTATCTGCATGTGTTTCCATTTTCGCCGCGCCCGGAAACGCCGGCCGCCCGCA
Source organism: Hyphomicrobiales bacterium (assembly GCA_031431065.1). Classification (GTDB taxonomy): domain Bacteria; phylum Pseudomonadota; class Alphaproteobacteria; order Rhizobiales; family Aestuariivirgaceae; genus Aestuariivirga. Next base: position 573 of record JANPCS010000140.1, read on the forward strand.
TGCCGCAAGTCGACAAGGCGATCATCAAGGCCCGCGCCGCCGAACTTCGCGCCAAGGGCCAGTTACGGCTTGATCAATTTCTGAGCGCCGAAGTTGGTGCTACGCGCCAGGTGCTGCTTGAAACCGAAGCGATGGGCCGCACCGAGCATTTCGCGCAAGTGAAGTTCCAAAGCCGCATGTCGCCCGGCGCCATTGTGCGGGCCCGGGTGACCGGCCATGGCCTCACCCATCTCGAAGCGAGCCTCGCCGCATGAGCGGGTTCTTCAAGAAGCTTTTCAACCGCGTCATCGGCAAGAAAGAAGAGGAAGCCCCGCCGCCGCCAGCGGCTGAGCCAGAGGTTACCCCCACCCCAACCCCTCCCCACAAGGGGGAGGGGCTAATCGGTGAAGTGCCTGCGGATGCTACCGCTGAGAATGAAGAGGCTGCGCCTGTTGTAGAAGCGCCGATCGCTCCGCCTCCGCCTTCCGAGCCCGAACCCATTGCACCTGAGCTTCCCTCCCCCTCGTGGGGAGGGATTGAGGGTGGGGGGCCACGAGTCGAGGCCGTCACGGAGCCGGAACTTGCGCCCACACCGCTACCGAAGAAAGTTCCACCCAAAAAGCCGAAAGCAAAAAAAACCGAACCAAAGAAACCCGAACCGGAAAAGCTTGAGGCCAAGAAGCCCGAACCCGAACCAGCTGCCATCGTCGAAGTTCCCGCAACAGCGCCCATCGAAGTCGCCGAACCCGAGGCAATGGTAACACCCGAGCCTGAACCTCCACCGCCACCTCCTCCCTCTGCCGCAGAAGAAAAAACCCAACGCAAGGGCTGGTTCTCCAGGCTCACCGAAGGCCTGTCGAAATCGTCGAAGTCGATCACCGGATCGATCACCGCGATTTTCACCACGCGCAAGCTCGACAAGGATACGCTGCAGGATCTCGAAGACGTGCTGCTGCAGGCGGACTTGGGGCTGCCGATGGCCGAGCGCATCGTCAAGGCGGTGTCGGCCGGGCGCTACGACAAGGAAATCGATCCCGAGGAAGTGAAGCGCATCCTCGCCGCCGAAATCTCCAAGGTGCTGAAACCCGTCGAAGTGCCGTTCAACTTCGGCGCCGAGAAGCCGTTCATCATTCTTGTCGTCGGCGTAAATGGCGCGGGAAAGACGACGACTATCGGCAAGCTTGGCGCCATTGCGCGGCACGAAGGCTACAAGGTGATGTTCGCGGCTTGCGATACATTCCGCGCCGCTGCCACTGAACAGCTGGTTGTCTGGGGTGGCCGCATCGGGGCGAAAGTGATCTCGCGGCCGACGGGGTCGGATGCCTCGGGGCTCGCCTGGGATGCGATGAAGGAAGCCGGCACCGATGGCACCGACATCCTGTTCATTGATACAGCTGGCCGTTTGCAGAACAAACAGTATCTGATGGACGAGCTCGACAAGGTGGTGCGGGTCATCAAGAAGCGGGATGAGGCAGCACCTCATGCCGTGCTGCTGGTACTCGATGCGACGACCGGCCAGAACGCCATGGCACAAGCCGACATCTTCACCAAGGTGGCGGGCGTCACCGGGCTCATCATGACCAAACTCGATGGCACGGCGCGCGGCGGCATACTTGTCGCCATCGCCGAGAAGTTCAAAATTCCGGTGCATGCCATTGGAGTCGGCGAACAGATCGATGACCTGCAGCCCTTCGAGGCCGAAGGTTTCGCGAGGGCGATTGCTGGATTGGAGGACGAATGAACAAGCACACCAAGCTCCTCGTCGAATTCGGACCGCTGGTGGTGTTCTTCACCGCCAACTGGCTTGGCGGTCCCTATTGGGCGACAGGCACTGTCATGGTGGCAACACTCCTGGCACTTCTGGTGTCATGGGTGCAAACGCGCAAGCTGGCGATCATGCCACTGATCACGGCGGGTTTCGTCTTCGTCTTCGGCGGTCTTACTTTCTGGTTCCACGAACAAGAATTCATCCAGATCAAGGTGACGATGATCAACCTGCTGTTCGGCACAGCACTCCTGGTGGGCGTGGCCTTCGGCCGGAGTTATCTGAAACTGCTGATGGAATCGGCGATGAAGCTGCCGGATGCTTCATGGAAGGTTCTGTCGATCCGCTGGGGCGTGTTCTTTCTGGCCATGGCATTGCTCAATGAGATTTTGCGGCGCGGTTTGAGTTGGGATAACTGGGTTACCTTCAAAGCCTTTGGCCTTATCGGGTGCACGCTGGTCTTCGCGCTTGCGAACGCTCCTTACATGAGCAAGCACATGATCGAGGACGAAGCAGAGCAACCTTAAGGTTTGGGATCGCCGAACTCGCCCGATGGATTGGTGAAGGGTGCAAACTCCGCCTTGCCCTCGATGCTGCGATACTGGTCAAGCGCCCAGCGCACCGATGGAAAGGCTAAGTCATCCCACGGGATATCGTCCCAACTTGCCAGCATCACCTCAAGGCTTTCAGGTCCAGCCGAGATATTCGCATCAGCGAGATGAGCCAGATACATGATCTGCACCTGGGCGATGCGCGGAATGGTGTAGACCGCCAGCAGGCGGTCGATGACGATCGCCGCATTGGCTTCCTCGCGCGCCTCGCGCATCGCCGCCTGTTCGGCTGTTTCGCCGATTTCCATGAAACCCGCGGGCAGCGTCCAGTAGCCGATGCGCGGTTCGATGGCGCGGCGGCACAACAGGATGCGTTCCTCATGCCGGACGATCGATCCGGTCACGATCTTGGGGTTTACATAATGGATGAACCCGCATCTTGTGCAGACGTCACGCTCATGGGTGTCGCCTTCAGGTATGCGGCGGCGGAAATCGGCGGCGCTGATGGTGCTGTTCATCGTTTGTCAAGTGTTGCATTCCGTGCGCGGATCATCTTAACTCCATTTTTCACGGGGGTATAGACTTCAGAATTAGACGGTCTTCTTTTTGCTTGCAGCGTCAAGGATGAGACGCTAGTGGTGCGCGGCTTCGTTGCGGGGCTCCCAGGGCGCGGCAGGGCGGGATACAAGACCGAGGGCGGATAACAGACGGTCGCATCGATTGATCCGCGGCACAGCCGTGCAGATCTTTCGACGAGCAGGAGATAGGGGCTAATGACAATAACCAAGGATGTGAAACAGTTCTCGCGTTCACCATCCCATTTGCTGAAACGTGCGGCGCAATACGCCAATCTCATTTACATGGGCGAGGTCGGCAAGTCCGGTCTCACCCAGCGCCAGTTCACGGTGCTGCTGGCCGTCGA
>JANPCS010000141.1:0-1665 GCA_031431065.1 Hyphomicrobiales bacterium
AGATCGATGGTCTTGTAGGTGGCGCCACAAGCCTCAAGCAAAGCCTCGACGGCGGCAGATCCCGCACTCTTGCGGCAATAGAGCGTATACATGCGATGATTCTCCAAACCCGTTCGACTATAGATGAGGCGCCAGCAATGAGAAGCCGCCGGCGTTGCATGCCGCCCGGCAAAATGCCAAGGTGAATCGTTCTCAACATCCCACCCTGGACATGCCGAAAGCCACCAGCCTCCTCGCGGTCAAGAAAGTGCGGTTCAGCTATTCAACCGCTGACCAGCCGGTGCTGCAACGCGCCGTCATTCAGGCAATTGAGAAGATCGGCGGCCAGAGGAAGCTGAAGAAGCTCTATGCCCAGCATCAGAAAAGTGTCAAGGGCGGCGAGAACTTCTTCGATGCGGCCATCCGCCTGCTGCGCATGAGAGTCGAGGTTGATGAGGCGACGCTGGCCCTGACGCCCGCCACCGGTCCGGTGCTGTTCATTTCCAATCATCCTTACGGCGTTCTGGACGGCATCACCCTCACCTGGCTGGCAACAAAAATCCGCCCGGACACCAAGGTTCTTGCCAATGATGTGCTCTGCCAGGCGCCGGAAGCCCTGGCCCATCTTCTGCCCGTCGCCTTCGCGCCGACGCGTGAAGCCCGCGAGACCAACGTGAACTCGCGCCTCCAGGCTCAGGCCTGGTTGAAGGCTGGCCATGCCATCGGCATCTTCCCCGGCGGTGGCGTTTCAACCTCTGAAAAGCCACTGAAAGGCCCGGCGGTGGACCTGCCCTGGGCGCCCTTCACGGCGAAACTGCTGCGCATGTCGAAGGCCACCGTGGTGCCGGTGTTCTTCGTCGGGCAGAATTCGCGGCTCTTTCAATTGGCCAGCCACCTGAGCCTGACGCTGCGCTTGTCGCTGGTTTTCCGTGAAACCGCCAGGCGCATCGGCTCGCGCCTCAAGGTGCGCGTCGGCAGGCCCATCCCCTTCGAGGAAATCGCCCACATCGAGGATCGTGCCGAACTGGTGATGGAGCTGAGGAAGCGCACCTTCGCGTTGGCCAGGCCGGAAGACATCAAGGGTTCGAACCTCGATCTGCACTTGCGCGAAGCCCGCATCAAGGGTGTGAAAGTCAAAGGCGAGGATTGAGTTCAGGCTGAGGCACCCCCATATCGGGACAAATTCCTCAAAATATCGGATCACGGACGTGTCACCACCCCGATTTTCAACCGTACTCCGAAACCTGCTCGCCGCCCTGGCGCTGCTGTTTTTCGCCCTGCCATCGCATGCCGCCAGCACCTGTGCTGCTGGTCCCTTCGTCATAAGCGCCGGCAAGGCCTATGATCAGGCGGCTCGCGCGGGCAGTGCCGCGGCCTTCGCCAATGGCGTCGACCGTTATTCCGACATGCGTTCAATCGCGCTGTTCGCGCTCGGGCGCTACCGCGGTCTGTTGCCGAAGGCGCGGGAGGCCGAATTCATCCGCCTGACCAAAACCTTCATGGGCCGCTTCATGCAGGAAAACGGCCGGAATTTCCGGGTCGGCAAATTGCAGATCGTCGAATGCTCGGGGTCTGGTGCCAACATCACCGTGACGGCCCGCACCGCTGGCGGTGGCAAAGTATCGTTCCGCCTCGCCAAGACGGGGTCCGGTTATACGGTGAAGGACATGCGCGCCAACTCGATTT
>JANPCS010000142.1:0-28246 GCA_031431065.1 Hyphomicrobiales bacterium
ATTTCCGGCCGCCGGTCGCGGAACACGCCCCAGGCCCGGCGCTGCTCGCGGATTTCGCCGAGGTTGAAGGCGTGCAGCCGGACGCCCTCTTCACTGCGGTCCATCTCCTGCACTTTCTCGCCATGGCAATCGGCGATGAAGGACCGGCCATAGAACGTGTCGGACCAGCCGCGCGGTGCTACTTCCCGGCCCACCCGATTGGCGGCCAGCACCGGCATGACATTGGCCGCCGCAAGGCCGCGCATCACGTTCTGCCAGTGCGTCGACGAATCGTAATCGGGCGCTGTTGGTTCCGATCCGATTGCCGTGGGATAGAGCAGCATCTCCGCTCCCATGAGCGCCATGGCTCGCGCGCATTCCGGGAACCACTGGTCCCAGCAGATGCCAAGGCCGATGCGGCCTGCCGCGGTGTCCCACACCTTGAAGCCCGTATCGCCCGGCGTGAAGTAGAATTTCTCCTGGTAACCCGGATTGTCGGGGATATGAGTCTTGCGGTAGAATCCCAGCCGCGTTCCATCGGCATCGACGATGACGGTGGTGTTGAATTGGGTATTTCCGGCGCGCTCGAACACGCTGACGGGAATGACCACGCCAAGTTCCCTGGCAAGTGCCGCAAAGCGCTTCACCGTTGGATGGCGGTCAAGTTCGGCGGCCCGGCTGAGAAAGTCATTGTGCTGCTCGATGCAGAAATAATCGCCATCGAACAGTTCCTGCAGCAGCACCAGCTGCGCGCCGCTGGCCGCCGCTTCGCGCGTCAGCTTCTCCGCCTTGTCGCAGTTCTTGGCCCAGTCGTTTTCGGATGCCATCTGGGTGATGGCCACCGCAACCTTGCTCATGTCATGATCCTCGCCACTTCGCGCCGGAAGGGCAGCGCGTCGCCGATCGGCGCCTCCTCCAGTTCCTCGGCATAACGATGCCCCGCATAGGTCGCCCACGCAATAGCCGCCGGCGCATTGGCATCGCCGATCACTTTCACCGACACGATGCCATTGTCGGCCCAGTCAGCTTCGCGTTCCTTGAGACCGAGATAAATTCCGTCATCCGGCAGCCGTGATGTCACCATGACGACGGCATCGCAAGCGATGTCTTCGTCACGCCCGGTGTAAGTACAAGTCACGGTCACCGCCCCGGCGTTCACCGCCGCCACGCCCCGCGTCACCCGCACATCGACACCGAGATTCAACAGCCGCGCCTGAATGGTGCCTTGCTCGAGCGTATTGAAGCTCCATTCGGCAACCTTGTTGGCGGGCGTCACGAACGTCACGGTGGTGCCCGCCGCCACCAGCAACTCGGCCAGCACGCTGCCCATGTAGTAGTGGTCGTCATCATAGATCACCACATGGCCCGGTGGCCGCTTGCCCGCCATCAGGTCATCAGGCGTGAAAATCGGCATGACGGGATCAATCGGGATCGGCATGAGGTTGTAGCGTGCCAACCCATCGCGCCGCCATATGGCGCCCGTTGCAATCGCCACGTGCTCAAAACCGAAGTCGAGTATGTCATCAACCGTGAGCCGGGAGTCACGGTAGATATTCACATTGGTCATCTTGTTGATCTGCCCGGTGCGATAGTCGGTGACGCGCGCCCAGGCATTGAGGCCAGGAAGCCGCGACTCCCGTGTCACCCGCCCGCCAAGTCCGGTCGAGGCTTCCGCCAGCGCCACTTCATAGCCGCGCAAACCCGCCTTGTGCGTGGCGGAAAGCCCGGCAGGCCCCGCCCCCACCACCAGCACTTTGCGCTCCGAGGTTTTCGCCTTGATGCGTTCCGGATGCCAGCCTTTCCGCCATTCTTCCATGAACGACGAATTCTGCGTGCAGCGGCTGAGCGACATCGTCATGTCACCGGTGACGCAGATGTTGCAGCCGATGCACTCGCGGATATCCTCGATGCGGCCTTCATCGATCTTCAGCGGCAAAAACGGATCGGCAATCGATGGCCTTGCAGCACCGACGAAATCCATCAGCCCCTGCTTCACTTGCCGCAACATCATGTCAGGCGACGTAAAACGGCCAACACCAACCACCGGCTTCGGCGTCAATTGCTTGAGACCGCGGATCAAGCTTTCCTGCGCGCCTTCCGCCGCGAAGCGCGAAGTGCCGGAACACGCCTCCCAGGTGCCATGCGCGAAATCCCAGATGTCGGGCAACTCCGCATGCATGGCGATCATCTCGCGCAGCTGGGTGTTGGAAAAACCCTGCTCGCCCGCCAATTCGTCAAGCGACAGCCTGACCGCGATGGCGCAGCTGTCGCCCACTTCGTCCCTGGCATCCGAGATCAGTTCCTTCAGCAGCCGCGAGCGGTTCTCCAGCGAACCGCCATACTCGTCCGTGCGCTTGTTCGTCCGTAGACTGAGGAAATGCTGGATGATGCCGAACCCATGCGCGCCATAGAGGCAGAGAATATCGTAACCGGCGCGCTTCGCCCGTTTGTACGCAAGCTTGTGCCAGTGCCGCAGATTCCGGATGTCCTGCTTGTCCATGGCGCGCGCTTGCACCGGATCGCTGGTAAACGTCAGGATCGGCGCATGCGACGGCGCCATCGGCACCTCGCGCGTATAGAGATTGGGGCCGTTGGCGCCACTGTAGGCCAGCTCGATCCCCGCCAGCGCGCCATTGGAATGAATGGCGTCCGACATCTTGACGAGGCCCGGCATGTCGTCCTCGTCCCATATGCGCAATTCGATGAACGGCGTGATCTCGGATGTGTGGTGAATTTCCACCTGCTCGGTGAAGATGACGCCCCAGCCGCCCTCTGATTTCACCCGCCGCATTTCAGCCGCGGCGGACGGATCGCGATAACCGCCGCCATTGCAATGCGGCACCTGGTAGAAGCGGTTCTTGGCCGTCACCGGCCCGATCTTCACCGGCTCGAACAGGATATCGTAACGCGGATCGCGCCTCCCCGCGCCGCTGCCGTCGGCGGACTGCATATCGTGTGATCCCCTATCGTCAAGCACTGTCACAAGGCACCTTGCCATGGCAGTTCATATCGGAAAAACAGATTATTGCTTTCCCAGGCTTCGACAGAAGCTATTCAGAAGCGATGCCAGCCAGCGTCACTTCGAAAGCACCACCTGGCTTGACCCGGCGATTCCCTCGGGCACAGGTACATTGGTAGCGCCATAATTGGAATTCAGGGTCAAGTTTGGACCCGATTGCAACTGCAACGATTGCGTGATGATGGCGGTGTATGCCGATTGATCGGCAATGATATTTGTCGCGTCAATGTTCAAGATGCTCTTTGGGAAGTATAGTGTGCCGAGCAGCTTGCGGGCGTTGTTGCTTGCGAGACGGTGTATCCGAATACCGCTGGCACTGCGGTCTTCAAAGAAAAGCAGGCCAGCCAATGGCCCGTCGATTGGTGCCGAAAGGCTAATGGTTGTCTGCGCCGTAAACCAGACCAACGAGAGCTTGCCGGTGAGAAAGAAACCTGCGCCTTCCGCGTTGAGTGATGCCGTGTCTCGAACCACCAAGGGCCCATCCTTGATAACATAAGTCCCTGGAGACAAAGTCACTTTCGAGGTGCCACTGATCGTCAGACCGCCACAATATACGCCGGGGGACAACCCAACGTTCTGATTTGCGATTTTCTTGCCTGTATAATCGCAACTTCCAAAGCTCGGCTGAGGCCGCTCTTGAAGCGGGTCTTTCAGCGGCGGACAGTCTGACACCACTTGTGGAGTGACGGATTGGGCCAAGTCCGTCTTGTAACCACCCACCACGCAGTTCAACGAGGAAGCGACCTTTGCGGAATCCATGACGGTAAAGCCCGCACTTGAATTGGTGTTGGAATACACCGAACAGCCGTTGGCCGTCAGCCTGGCTGAACTCCAAAGCTGAACACCGGCGACAGTGCTCGGCGAAAGCCCCAGCACACATATGTTCGTGCTGCCGACATATCTCGCTGTAGCGGTAACTTCGATTGGCGTGACGCCCGCGTCGATGAAATGCATGAAGAAAGGTGTCCAGGCCTCGCTGATCGTCACCTTCACCGCCGAGAAATCATCGACCACCTCAATGTCGATCGCCAGATTGCCGATAGCCAGTTTGGCGTCACTCGCAGCCGAATCCTTGGTCAGTTGATAAGCGGCATAAGATCTGACGGCGCTGGCCACCTGCTTGGCATTCGACATCGCCAACGGAATTTCCCGTGCACCGGCAATCGCTGCCGCATCGGCGGCATGCTGCAAGTCCTGACGCACCTTGGTCATCATCGCATAGTCGGAAGCAAGCCCGACGACGGCGAGCACCGCGGGCAACGCCATGGCGAAGCTGACAGCGATGCCGCCGCGGATGTTGGCACACCATGCTGCAAGTCGGCGCGGCGCCCTAGGCATGTTTCTGCTCGGGTTGGGCGACCAGCAGGGCGGCCGGCAGCACGATCGCCGCCAGCAAGCCATGACCGGCGGCGGTCTGGATGACCAGTTCGCCGCCATGCGCCTCGCAGATGGCCTTGGCGATCGGCAGTCCCAGGCCCAGGCCTTCGGCGGGGCGGGCGTAACTGGTGTTCTCCTGTACGAAAGGCTGCAGGCAGTCCTTGAGCTTCTGCGGCGTCAGGCCCGGACCCTGGTCCTTGATCGAAATGATCACCGTGCCGTTGGCCCGCACATGCCCCCACAGTTCTACCGTTCCGCCGTTGAATGAAAACTTGATGGCGTTGTCGATCAGTTTTGACACCGCTTGAAGGATCAAGCGCAGGTCGCACATCAAATGAACCGGCTGCTCCATTGGCCGGACCAGCAGACGGATGTTGCGGTGGGAGGCCTTGGTCTTGAGGCCCAGCTGCCCATCAACGAGAATCTCGTCGAGAGTGGTTACTTCCAGTTGCTGGCATTGACAGCCGGAAACCGCCTTGGCCAGCAGCATGACGTCGCTCACGATGGTATTGAGCTGTTGCGATGCCTCGACAACATGTTCGAATTGCTGGCTGAGGGTCGCATCGCAATGGCCCCGCAACTGCTGGCCGATCACCGTGGTGAGGCCGACGAGCGCGGTAATCGGGGTTTTCATTTCGTGGCTCAGCACTTGCAGCATGGCGCTCTTGGTGCGGCTCGCGGCTTGCGCCTCTGCTTTGGCAACCCGCAGCGCCCGCTCGGTATCGCCGTTGCGCATGACAAATTGCGCGTGATGCAGGAACTGCGGCCAGTTGATCGGTTTGGTCAGGAATGAGGATGCGCCAAGCTTGTAAGCGCGTTCGATCGCTAGGCGATCATCGTGGCTGGTGCAGACGATGGCCGGCAGATCGCTGGTGCGGGGATTTTGGCGCAATTGCTGCAGCAGTCCGAAGCCATCGAGCTCGGGCATGCTGATATCGATCACCGCCAAATCCGCTAAGTCCCGTGAAAGCACGGAAATCGCGGCTTTTCCATCCTCGGCGCGCATCACGTCCCAACCAAGCGAGGCCAGTTGCTGGGTCATGACTTCCAGCAGAATCGCATCGTCATCCACCAGCAGAACCTTGCGGCGGTGGTTTACGGGACGCAAACCTTTGGAGGTCAACGGCATCATCAAGCTCAGCCTTTCCCGCGCAACCTAGCGTGTCCGTCCTTAAGGCATTGTAATCATGGAAAATGAAGTCGATTCTTAATCAATCATGGTTAAGCCCGGCTACATGGCATCGGAACAATTTGAACGACCGGCGGCAATCAAGATGCGCGGCCGCGGCATCGGCGAGCGGATATCGGCACTGGTCGGCCTCGCCGTCATTCTGGCGGTAGGCCTGGTGACGGCCATCACCGCCTTTAACGATGTGACCAGTGATTTCGTCAACCGCAAGCGCGCGCTCGAGGCGACGGGATATGTCTTTGCTGCCGCGCTGGCCGACCACGTCGTCAATCACAACACTCAGGAATCGCTGCGGGTGCTGCGCTCGATTAGCCGCCTGCCTGAAATCTCCTATGCCGCGGTGCTTGACAAGGACGGCAAGGCCTTTGCCTCTTTCGGCAGCGCCGTCATTCTTCAGAGTGCCGCTCTCAAATCCGATATCGGCATTCTCGAGGCCCTGCGCAACGGCACTTACCCGGTGGCCGCCGACATCATCAAGGCGGGCCAGCGCGTCGGCCAGATCGTGCTGATCGCCGATGTCTCCGATCTGCGCCGCCAGTTGCTCAATGCCCTGCTGACCAGCCTGGCGGTGGCCTTGGGTGCCATTGCCGTCAGTTTCGCGGTGGCGCGCCGCCTGCAGTCGCGGATCACCGGCCCCATCCTGTCGCTCACCGCCGCAATTCAGGACATCCGCGACACCAAACGCTATCAGGGTTCGGCCATCCACGCGGCCGATGGCGAGACCGGCCTGCTGGTCGACAGTTTCAACGCCATGATCGAGGAAGTCCGCAGCCGCGACGAGGCACTCGAGCGGCACCGCCAGACCCTCGAATCGACGGTCGAGCAGCGCACCCATGAGCTCCGCCTGGCGCGCGATCAGGCCGAGAGTGCCAACCAGGCCAAGTCGAGCTTCCTGGCCACCATGAGCCATGAAATCCGCACGCCGCTCAATGGATTGATGGTCATGGCCGAGCTCCTCGAGGGAGCCGGACTCGACCAGCGCCTGCAGCGCTATGCTGAAGTCATCGTCAAGTCCGGCCGCAGCCTGCTCACCATCATCAATGACATCCTCGATCTATCGAAGATCGAGGCTGGAAAACTGCGGCTTGAGATCATTCCGGTCAATCCGGCCGGTATCGCCGATGATGTCACCAGCCTGTTCTGGGAAAAAGCCTCTTCCAAGGGCCTTGACCTTGCCTCGCGACTAGCGCCCGGCATGCCGTTGGCCGTTCTGGCCGATCCTATCCGCTTGAACCAGATCCTCTCCAACCTCGTCAACAATGCGCTAAAATTCACCAGCCATGGCGAGGTGCTGATTTCCATGCACTACGATGCCGGCCATCTCGTCATGGCGGTGACCGACAGCGGCATCGGCATCCCGCAGAAGAAGCTCGATATCCTGTTCGAGGCCTTCTCCCAGGCCGACCAGACCATTACCCGCAAGTTTGGCGGCTCGGGTCTGGGCCTGGCCATTTGCAAACGCCTGGCTGAAGCGATGGGCGGAACAATCGGCGTCAGAAGCGAGCTTGGCAAAGGCTCGACTTTCTGGGTCCGGCTGCCCTTGCCGGTCGCAAAGCCGGCCCTGCCGCCAGTATCGGCGCAACTGACGGCCGCCATTGCCGTTGCTGGCCGGGCCACCCAGTCATCGCTCGGAACCCATCTTGCGGGGGCGGGATTCGGCGTCAGCATCGTCACCGGCAATGCTTCGCAAGCTGACATTGTCTTCGCCACAGCTGGCCGCCTGAAGGATCTGGTCTTCCCATCCGGTCATCGCCCGCGCATCGTTTGCCTCGGCTGGATCGGTGACTCGGAAGGCGACAAGGCCATTGCCGAAGGCCGCGCCGATGACCTGATGATCATGCCGCTCCGCCAGTCGGATATTGCCGAGACGATCACCCGAATTCATACCGGCAAGTTCCGCGGCAAGGCGGTGCTCGAGCGCCGCGCCTCCGGCAAACGTCCGCTCGCCAGCTTCAAAGGCCGCCATGTCATCGTCGCCGATGACAATGCGGTGAACCGCGAGGTAATCATCGAGGTATTGCGGCAGATTGGCGTTACCGTCGATGTCGCCGTCAACGGCCACGAGGCCGTGGACCTCTGGAAACAGAAGCCGCCCGATCTCATCTTCATGGATTGCAGCATGCCGGAAATGGATGGCTATGCGGCGGCCCGCGAGATCCGTGCCCATGAAGCCCTGGCGATCGCCGGCGGCCACACGCCGATCGCCGCCTTGACCGCTCACGTCGCGGGCGATGCCGCTGATGAATGGCGTCGCGCCGGTATGGATGCGTATTTGACCAAACCCTTCACGCTGCAGCAGATCGTCACCAGCCTCAAGACCTTGCTTGAAGGCCGCCCGATGGCCGATGTCACGGAGGCTGCCTTGCCGGATAACGCGGTCATTCTCGATGCCGGCGTCTTGGCCGAACTGCGCAACATCGGCGGCAGCACCGCCTTGTTCAACCGCGTCCTCGATCTTTTTGCCGGCCGCGTGCCGCAGGCAGTGGAGAACGTCAGCACCCTGGCCCAAAGCAGCGACCTGAAAGCGCTTGCCGACGCCGCCCATGCCCTGAAGTCGATGTGCGCCAACATCGGCGCCTTCCGCGCCGTCGACGCTTGCCATGCGCTGGAAAGCCAGGCGCGATCCGGCGAGTTCTTCGACCCCGGCAATAGCATCGCCGCAATCACTCAAGAAATCCAACTTGTCATGCACGAAGTCGACCATCTTCGCGCCGCGGGTTGAGACTGGCGGCCCTTGCTTGCCGACTTTAGTCCAGCGGCACAACCTTCACTTTCGCCACGCCTGATGCGGTGAGCCCCACGACCTTAGCTGCGCCGAGACTCAGGTCGATCACCCGGCCACGCATGAAAGGCCCGCGATCATTGATGCGCACAATCACCGACTTGCCGTTCCTGAGGTTGGTCACCAGCACGCGGGTGCCGAAGGCCAGGGTGCGATGCGCGGCAGTGTAACCCATGGGGTTGAAGCGCTCGCCATTGGCGGTGCGTTTGCCACTCTTGTAGTAGGACGCCATGCCGGTCTGCGCCGCCTCGGCGATGCCGGCCACAGCTAGTCCAAGGGCCACAATGGCCAAACCCACGTACTTCATACACACACCCTGCTGTTTTCTTGTTGCAGGGCAACATAAAGGCAAGTGCGGCGGCAATGTGACCTTTATTACGTAGCGGCAACCATCCCATCTAGGGCGATTTGCGGGCGCTTGCCGGCTATCAGGTCAGCCGTCAGCCGCGCCGCGCCATGACTCATCGTCCAGCCCATGTGGCCCTGGCCGGTATTGAACCACAGGTTGTTCATCTTCGAAGCCCCGAGGATTGGGGTCCCCTGAGGCGTCATCGGCCGCAATCCCGCCCAATAGCTTGCGGCATTCCAGTCGGCACCGTCGGGAAACAGCTTTCGCATCGTTGTCAGCATGGTGGTGAAGTCGCTGGGCCGGTGATCGCAGGCGTAGCCGGAAAATTCGGCGGTCGCCGTCACTCGCACCCGGTCACCATAGGGCGCATAGGCAACCAGCGTTTCCTCATCAACGCCGCCAATCGTCGGCGGAGTGTTGCGCGAGGCGATGGGTGCTGTGATGGCATAGCCCTTGACCGGATAGATCGGCAGGTCATGGCCAAGCTGTTGCGCCAGATGCGGCGAATAGACTCCGAGGCACAGCACAATGATGTCGGCGGCCTCGCGGCCCTTATCGGTCATCACCGCGCTGATGCTGTCACCCGCCGTTTCGAAACCGGTGATTACCGTGCCGAACTTGAAATTGACGCCTTGGTTTTTCAGCCACGAGCCCATGTTGCGGGCGAACATGCGGCAGTCGCCGCTCTCGTCGTCAGGCGCATAGAGAGCGCCGGCGAACGTTTCCTTCGCCGCTGCCAATGCCGGATCGGCCCTCGCCACGCCATCCGGATCCAGCGTTTCGATGCGGCAGCCATTGTCGGAGAGGATGCGCGACTTGAGCGCAGCCGCCTTGAGTGCTGCTTCCGAGCGGTAGAGATAGAGCAGGCCGCCAGTCCGCCCATCATAGGCAACGCCAGTGCGCTTCACAGTTTCGTGGAAAACATCCAACGAGTAGTTGCACAGCTTCACCTTGCGCGTGGTGTTGAGCGCCGCCCGCTCCGGCGTGCATTCCCCCCAGAAGCGCCACATCCATTTCCAGAACCTGAGATCGGTCGAAAACTTGAAGCGCAACGCCTGATCGCCCTTCCACAGCGAACGCAGCAATATCCTTGGTGCCGCCGGCGATGACCAGGCATAGGCATGGCCCGGCGCAAACAGCCCGGCGTTGGAGTAGCTGGTGAAGGAGGCGGGCTCCGCCTCGCGATCGATGACCGTCACCTCATGGCCATCACGGTTCAGTTCATAGGCCGTGGTGATGCCGGCGATCCCCGCCCCCAGTATCAGCACCCTCATGGCAGAACCCCTTTTGCGCTTCGGAAGCCCCGATGCTAGCAAGGCCGCACCATGCCATCCACATCGCATCCGCACGCCTTGCATTTTGCCACACCCGCCGACAGCTACTGGGAGGCCTCCGCCGATCCGCTTGGCATCGAGACTCCAGCGCTGACCTCAGCCGAGACCTGCGACGTCGCTATCGTCGGTGCTGGCTTCACCGGGCTTTCGGCAGCCTTGGAACTGGCGGAACAGGGTGTCGATGCGCGCGTTCTGGAAGCTGGCCACATCGGCTGGGGCGCCTCGGGGCGCAATGGCGGCTTCGCCTGCATCGGTTCGCACAAGCTGTCCTACAGCGCGATGATCGCCACCTACGGTCTTGGCGCCACGCAAGCCTTCTACCGCGGCATGACGGACGCCGTGCATCTGGTGCGCGAAAACCTCGAGCGTCACGGCATCGACGCCTGGGCCTCGGGCAACGGCGAGGTGACGCTGGCCCACCTGCCCAGCCGCATCGCTGAACTGCGCACCGACCAAGCCTTCCTGAAAAACACCTTTGGCGAAGACAGCGAGTTCCTCTCGGCCGCCGATCTGAAGGCGCAAGGGTTGTTTGGTCCGGGCTTTCATGCCGGCCTCAAATCGGAGGTAGGCTTCGGCATTCATCCCCTGAACTATGCGCGCGGGCTGGCCCGGGCCGCCCAAAAAGCAGGGGCCAGACTCCATGGTTCCTCCCGCCTCATGCGCTGGGAAGAAACCGCCAATGGCCATGTGCTCACGACGCCAGAAGGGTCATTGAAAGCCCGCCACGTCATCATCGCCACCAACGGTTATACGCCGGAGAACATCTCGCACTATCACCGGGGCCGCGTCATGCCGGCGCTGTCGAGCATTCTCGTCACCAGGCCGCTAACGCCATCCGAGCGCCAGACCCAGGGCTGGACCTCGCCCCTCATGGCTTATGACTCGCGCAAACTCCTGCATTATTTCCGTCTGCTGCCCGATGGCCGCTTTCTGTTTGGCGGCCGCGGCGGCACCGATGCCTCGAACTCAGGCGGCGAGGCCTATCGCCAGGTGCTGACCAGCGCCTTCCACATCCTGTTTCCGGCCTGGCAAACAGTCGATATCACCCATTACTGGCGCGGCTTCGTCTGCTTGAGTTACGACCTCGTGCCCTATGTCGGAGCCCTCGACGAAAACCGGAGCGTGTGGACAGCGATTGCCTATCACGGCAACGGCGTCGCCATGGGCTCGTGGTCTGGCCGCGCTATCGCACGGTTGCTGACACACAAAACGGCGCTTGAACAGCTTCCCGCCGTCATCACGCGCCGTCTGGCGAAATTTCCATTGCCAGCCTTCCGCCCGCTTTATCTCAAGGGCGCCTATCTCTGGTACGGTTGGGAAGACTCGCGCTGAGTTACTTCTTGCGCGCCGCCTTCTTGGCGGCCCGTGCTCCTCCGCCTGCTTTGCCGGCCTGACGCGCCGCCCTGCGGGCGGCTCTATCGGCCTCGCTGAGGCCACCCGCCGCATTGCGGGCCGGGCGGGCGGCGCGCGCTGCCCGTTCGATCACCGCCTCAACCATGATTTCGACGTCGATGCCCGGAGCCGCGAGCTTGGCTTCCACCGTGGCCCGCGCCGGGGTCTCTCCCGGAACCACCCAAGCATCCCAAACCGAGTTCATCTCGGCGAAGGTCTTGATGTCGGTCAGCCAGATATTGGCCTTGATGACGTTGGTCTTGGAGGACCCCGCTTCCTTCAGCGTCGCGTCAATCTGCTCGAGAACATCCTTGGTCTGCTCGGCCACCGACTTGCCCAGCGCCGCATCGGGCGTGAAGCCGGCCAGATAGACTTTGTCGCGATGAATGACGGCGGCGCTCATGCGCTTGCCCGGCTCGATACGTTTCAGTGCCATGTTTCTCTCCTCAAAAGTGAATGTGTCTTAGCCGCTCTTGGCCACGCCTTCAATCACCGCCAGCAAAACCCGCGGCAGGACATCAAAGGCGTACGGCGCATGCAGCCGCTCGAGCCAGTGGTGGTAATCGCGCCCCCAGGGCCCGATGTTGATGCAACTGTAGCCGGCCGCTTCGGGCATGGTGAAACTCGTACCCCAGACCGGCGTGTTGGCTTTGGCCACCGAAAGATCGCCGGACGCTTCGCCGAAGAAACTCATGTCGGAGATGCCGGGGAAATAGCGCAACCGTGACAATCCGAACGGTTCCACCGCCGTGATGATCACCGCTTCCAGCCCACCATCCGACAGCGATACCGCCGGATAAGGGATGGAGCCGAAACCCATGACCACGGCGGGACCACTCAAGCCCGACAACGCCCACACCTCCGCCGTCAACAGCTTGGCGCGCTCCGGCAGATCGAGATCATGGCGGGCGCCAAGCTCCTGAGCCTTGGTGGCGGCGAGTTCTGGCGGAACCAGCGCCAAAAGCTCGGCATAACTCATCACCGGAATGTCGCGGGCCAGTTTTTGCGCCGCCCTTGCCATGGCGCGCCGCGCCAGTGTCACGCCGATGTCGAACACCTCTGCCGCCGAACGCCGGTGTTGCAAGGTGTTCCAGTACAGCCAGCTCTGTGCGGGCGTGGTGACGTTGTAACCGGCTTTCAAATCCTTGGCATGCAGAGCCGTCGGCGGCGCGGCAGTTTCATTGCCGCTCACCTCGGCCAGTTCCGCCGCCAGCTCGAATTCGACCAGCAGCTCGGCGCCGAGATAGGCGGCATTCGCCCCATCCTGCGGGTAACAGGCATGCGCTTCTTTGCCCACCACGAAGGCGGTGAGCAATTGCTTGCCGATCGAGCCCAGCGCGACGACGCGTCCGGCACTGCCGTCGCCCTGATCCGAGATCGCATCGAGATTGATGACCAACTCGATTTCAAGCCCATGCCCTTTGGCAATGTCCGGCATCATCGGCACGATGGCCCGCGCCCCCGCCGAACGGTCTTCTTCGTCCGCGACACCGATGAAAAGCAAACTGAGATCGCCCGCATAGGCTTCGATCGCCGCGATTCCCGCCGCCAGCCCCGCCTTCATGTCGAGCAGCCCACGGCCGGGAAGAAAATCCCCGCTCTCGAAATCCGCCAGCGCCAGGGGATTTTCACCCGTCGCCCGCAACCGCGCGATGATGGCGGGCAGCAGCGTCTCCGCCGCGAAAGCCAATGGCTTTAATGCCCCATAATCATCAACCGGCACGACATCGAAATGCCCGGTCAGCACGATGGTGCGGCGCGAGCGCCCACGCTTCAACGCCAGCACGTTGCGCCGTGCATCCGCCGGAATGGCTTCCGTCCACACCACATCGAAATGCGCAACGAGGGCTTTAAGCTTCTCCGCCAGCCCCGCCTCATCCGCCGAGCCCGTCACCGACGGCCACGCCGTCAGCGCCAGCGCGATGTCCCGCGCCCGTTGGGCAAGATCGTTCCTTCCACCACTTCCAGTCATTTGCTATGCTGCCGCCATGCGAAACAAATTTATGGATTGGTTTGGCCTGACGGCCCCCATACTGCAAGCGCCCATCTGGGGAAGCGATACGCTGGAACTGGCTGCGGAAGTGGGGCGCGGCGGCGGCATGGGCTCGCTGGCAATGACCTCGGATGAACGCCATGACGGGCGCGCCAGAGTTGCGGCTTTGAACCGGCACGGCACGCCATATTTTCTGAATTTCGTCCTGCGCTTTGGAACCGAAAGGCTGCATTGGTATCGTGATTGCGGCGTCAAGACGATCACCCTGTCCTGGGGCATTGATCCCGAGGCCATTGCCGCGCTGAAGTCAGCCGGCATCAGCGTTGGCGTACAGGTGGGCAGTGCCGGTGGCGCAGTCCACGCCATTGCTGTAGGAGCAGACTTCATCATTGCACAAGGCATGGAAGCGGGCGGCCACGTGCAATCATCAACGCCATTGAAAGTCCTGCTCCGTGATGTGCTTGACGTCGCCGGCAACACGCCGGTCGTCGCGGCGGGTGGCATCTCAACCGCCTCGGATATCGCCAGCGCCATCAAGGCTGGCGCCCAGGCCGTCATGATGGGAACGCGGTTTGTCGCATCGGCCGAAGCCTCGGCTCATCCCGCCTACAAGGCAGCCCTCGTCGCCGCGCGTTCGGAAGATACTGTTTATACGAATTGCTTTGATGGCGGCTGGCCCTACGCCATGCACAGGGTATTGCGCAATACCACCCTTAACGCCTGGGAAGATGCGGGATGCCCGGCTTCACCCATCAGACCGGGTGAAGGCGAAGAAATCATGCGGTCCGCGGCCACGACCCTGGTCCGCTACCACAATGATCCGCCCTCGGAGGATCAAGACGGCGACCCACTGGCGGCCTGCCTCTATGCCGGCACGGGCGTTGACGCAATTGTCTCAGTGTTGCCAGCCCGCGAGATCGTTGAGACCTTGTGGGCCGGGGCCAGTGCAAGCCTATAGTTGGCGGTCATAGGCCAGCACGGCGTTCAGCAGCACCTGCGAGCCGGCGCCACACTCTTCCAGTGTGGTTGACTCCGCCTCGTTGTGCGAAATGCCGCCGAGGCACGGCACGAAAATCATCGTGGTTGGCGCCACCCGCGCGATATAGGCGGCATCGTGCCCCGCCCCGCTCGCCATCTCGCGCGTCGTATAGCCCGCTAGCTCCGCGCCGCTGCGCACACATTCAATGAGTGCTGGCGCAAACGTCACCGCCGGCGATATCCAGATGCACTTCTCCTCGAAGCTGACACGAAGTTCGGCGGCGATCGGCGTCAGCGCCGCGCGATAGTCCGCTTCCATCTTGTCGAGAACTTTTTCATCGGGATGCCGCAGATCCACCGTGAAGAACACTTCGCCCGGCACCACGTTGCGGCTGTTGGGCCGGTTTTCGATCAGCCCCACCGATGCAACGCCCGGCAAATGGCTCATGCC
The DNA here is from genome assembly GCA_031431065.1 of Hyphomicrobiales bacterium. GTDB lineage: Bacteria > Pseudomonadota > Alphaproteobacteria > Rhizobiales > Aestuariivirgaceae > Aestuariivirga. The sequence goes on from JANPCS010000142.1 coordinate 14,844, forward strand.
CACCTGATGGATCGCCTCGATCATCCGCGCCGCCCCCAGCAGCGCATTCTTGCGCAAGCCCATGGGCGTGGCGCCGGTGTGCGACTCCTGGCCCTTCACCGTCACCTCATACCATCGCATGCCCTGCACCCCGGTGACGACGCCGATCATCTTGGCTTCTGCCTCGAGGATGGGGCCCTGCTCGATGTGCAGCTCGAACATCGCCTGGAACTTTACGTCACCCGCCTTGATCTTGCCCTTGTAGCCGATGCGCTCCAATTCAGCACCAAGCGTGATGCCCTGCCGGTCTTCGCGCGAATAGGCATAATCCCTGGTGAATACGCCCGCATAGACGCCCGAACACAGCATCGCCGGCGCAAAGCGCGAGCCTTCCTCGTTGGTCCAGTTGGCGATCATGATCGGCGCATTGGTTTCATAACCCATGGTGACCAATGTACGCATGGCTTCGAGTGCCCCCAGCACGCCCAGCACGCCATCGAATTTGCCGCCCGTCGGCTGCGTGTCGAGATGCGAGCCCATGGCGATCGGCGCCACATCCTTGCGCCGGCCAGCCCTGGTCGCGAACATGTTGCCAACTTCATCGATCTGAACCGAGCAGCCGAGTTTCTCGCACTCCGCCTTGAACCAGTCGCGCACCCGTTTGTCCTCGTCCGAAACGGTGAGCCGCTTGATGCCGCCTTTCGGCGTGCCCCCGAACTTGGCGGTCTCCATCAGCGTGTCCCACAAGCGCTGCGGATTGATGGTGAGGTTGGTTTTGGAAGTCATGGCACTCTCTCAGGCAATCTTGATGTCAGTCAGCACGAAATCATTGCCTTTGCACAAAAGCGGAACCTTAAGAAGATTAGCGCAAGCATAAGAAAAACAATCACCCATGTTCAGCTGGGCTGGATGGCCCTGCCCCTTGCCGTATCGCTCAAAGGCGTCCAGCGCAGCGTCGGCGAAGCGAGCTTCGATGGCCACTGAATTTATCCGGAATATTTTCTGAAACTGAAGGACAAGATCATAGGCATCGCTGACGCTGATCCGTTTTTTATTCTTTATCGCCATAACCGTCTCGTAGGACGAAAGCGCCGACATGGTACGGCGGGACGCGAACTTCAGCTTCTGGCGCAACTCCTCGCGATCAAGTTCGCCGAGGATAATGGCGACGGCAGCCGAGGCGTCAACGAACAAGCTCAATCCTCGTATAAGCCATCATAGAACTCCTTGTCGGCCTTAAGCCCCGTATCGGGGTAAGCGGCGACCTTTCGATCCAATTCGGCAAGCAAGTCATCTTCGCCATCCGGCTTGGCGTTGGCGAGGTCCTTCATTACAGCATAGCGAATCGCTTCGGTTAACGTGGTTCCCCGAAGCTTGGCAAGTTTTCGCACTGCCTTGTCGGTTTCCGGATCCTTGATGAATATTCCCATATTCAAACCTCTGTATATACCACTACCACAAAAGTATATACCGGTGCAAGCCTTCTCACCAGATCGGCTTGCTCCGCGCGATATGCGGCGCGTGCAGCGCCAGGTCGGCCTCGCCCAGCCGACTGGATGCCGAGGCGTTTTGGTGCCAATAGGGATAATCCAGCGGCACCAGGCTCACGTCCTCCAGAAGCGTCAGGTCATCAGCCGAAAGCTTGAGTTCGCCGGCCGCGAGATTGTCCGTGAGCTGAGCTTCCGTGCGCGCCCCCACAATGATATTGGCAACCCCTGGTCTTGCCGCGATCCATGCCAGCGCCACCTGTGCCGCTGAAACGTCATGACCCTGGCCCACTTTCACCAGTGCATCGACGATGCGCCACAACCGCTCCTCGCTGCGGATCGGCGGTTCCTTCCAGCCTGACGTGTGACGCGAAATATCCTCAGGCTTGCTGTCGCGGCGGAACTTGCCGGAGAGCAATCCTCCGGCAATCGGGCTCCACACTTGAACGCCGACCCCCTGGTCGAGTGCTATGGGCAGCAGTTCGTTTTCGGCCCCCCTCGCTTCGATGGTGTAATGGATCTGCTGGCAGACGAAACGCTGGTAGTTGTGGCGCTCTGCCGCCATCAGGCATTTCATGATGTGCCAACCCGAAAAATTGGAACACGCAGGATAGCGGACCTTGCCTTGGCGCACCAGCGTGTCGAGCGCCTCCATCATCTCCTCGACCGGCGTGAGGCCATCCCATTCGTGCAGATAATAGATATCGATGCGATCCCGCTTCAGGCGCGTGAGGCTGGCCTCGCATTGTTCAACAATGTGAAAGCGCGACAGACCCTGCTGGTTCGGTCCCTGGCCCATCGCAAAGCGCACTTTTGTGCCAACCAGAATCTGCTTCGAGCGGTCCTTGAGGATGCCGCCCACCATCTCCTCCGACTTGCCGGCGGTATAGGCGTTCGACGTATCGAGCAGGTTGACGCCGCGCTCGACCGCGACATCGACGAGACGCGCCGCCTCATTCGGCCCGAGGCTGCCGATCATGCCGAAGAAACCCTCGGCAGCGAAGTTCATGGTACCGAGCGAAAACAGCGGCACCTTCAGTCCCGAACGCCCCAGTTGACGGTATTCCATCGATCTGTTCTCCCGTTTTCCGCGGCCCAGGCTATCAGCCTTGCCCACGCGAGTCATCTTTGGGTTTCTCGTCTCTGGGCCAGGTGATGAAAAACGTATAGACGGCATAGGCCAATGCGCCGGCCGCCATCGCCAGCCAGATGCCGCCACTTCCCATGTAGAGTTCGAAACCCAGCCACAGGGCAATGACCATGACGATAACCGCGCGCCGCCACAAGGGCTTGTAGAACGGATGCTGCTGTTCCTTGCTGGCCATCAGCCGCCGCCGTCGATCTTGGTCGCCATGATGGCCAGCGCCTTTTGATACACGCTTGCCGCATTCCAGTTGGCAAACGCCGAGGCGCGATAGGGCCCGCCCTTCTTCCAGCCCTCGCGGCTGAGGAACTTGGCGGTCGAGGCCAGCGCATCGGCCTTGCTGTTGAGATTGATGCCGCCGCCGTCGCCATCGGCGCCATAGAGGAATACATTCTTCGGCAGGAACTGCGTCTGCCCCAGTTCGCCATGCATGGCGCCACGCGAGCCTGACGACAGCACGCCCTTGTCGACCAGCTTCAGCGCCGCGATCAATTGTACGGTGAAGAACTCCGGGCGCCGGCAATCATAGGCCAAAGTGGCGACCGCCGAGACGGTATTCTGATTCCCCATATAAGCGCCAAACGCCGTCTCCATGCCCCAGATGGCGATCAGCGGCCCCGGCGGCACGCCATAGCGTTTTTCCAGCTTGGCAAACAGCGCGGCGTTGGCGGCTTTAAGTTTCTTGCCGCGCGCCACGATGGCCGCGGCCCCGCGCTTCTGCATGAATTGATCGAGCGAAAGCTTGAAGCTTTTCTGGTTGCGATCAGCCTTGATGGTGGCCGTCGCATAGCTCGTCGCCGCCAGCGCCTTCAGGCCGCGCGCGCCCACGCCCTTGGCTTTGGCCTCGGCGGCGAAGGACTCTTTCCACGCCCCGAAGCCCGGGCCGCTGTTGCCGCATTTCGCAGCCTCCGCCGTCCCTGCCATCGCCAGCAGGCACAAGAGCCCCATCGCCGTCCGCCGCATCATGTTGCCATCCCAGGTTTGCCGATTCGGGAGGGAGACTGCCACCACTCCAGGGGCCTTGTCACCTTGTTGCTGCGTAACCGGGAGCCACACGGCGTTGTGAACCGGATGTCCAGTTTGTATTTTGCCGGGTGGGCGGCGGTGCTGATAGTCTGAACCCCACATCATCGGGAGTTCAAGTCATGAACAAACGCCAGTTCCTCTTGGCCACCATGGCGCTCGCCGCCGCAACTGTCCCGGCTCGCGCTGCCGAACCCGAAGTCTTTACCGGCCTGGTGCCCGGCGTTGCCGTCGGCGGCCATGACCCCGTTTCTTACTTCAAGGACGGCGCGCCCAAAGAAGGAAGCGACACCTTCACCACGGAATGGCAAGGCGCCAAACGGCACTTCTCGAGTACGGAAAACCTCGCCGTCTTCCAGCAGAACCCGCAAAGCTATGCCCCGCAATACGGCGGCTATTGCGCCTACGCCGTTTCGAAGGGCTACACCGCCAAGGGCGAGCCGCTTGCCTGGACTGTCGTCGATGGCAAGCTCTACCTCAACTATTCCCTGGAAGTCCGCTATCAACGCAAAGAACAGGATAATTACTGCCCACGTTTGAACTCCTGGGTCGAAGACTAGGCCAACAATGGAGGCCATGAGTCCACCAATCACATACCCTGCAATAAGACCGAATAGCACTCCGACTATCAACCCACCAAGTCCACCTGCTTGAAAACCATAGAAGACGCCAAGTCCGCCCTGGGGCTGCGACAGTCCCTTTCCCGATCACACTTGACTGATGCACATCCGCCCTGACCGCATGATCGCAGTTGACGGCAGTTCCGCCGCGGATGAGAGTGCTCATGGGCTGGCTCTTTCCCGCTCCACGCGCTATCAAACTGAAATAGCCGTTCCGCAAGCCTCTACTAACGGAGGAAAACCGTGACCAACTTATCATTGCGCCTGCCATTGCTGACATTGGCACTCGCGCTCGCCGCCGGCAGCTCTGCCGCTTTTGCCGAAGAGTTCTATTTCAAAACGCCGTCCGGCAACATCCATTGCGGCTACTTCGACAATGACGGGAACCCACTTGTCCGCTGCGATATCGAATCCTACACGCCCTCCCGTAAGCGGCCCGCCGATTGCGATCTCGACTGGGGCTTTGCTTTTGAAATCGGCGCCCGCGCCAAACGCGGCATCATTCTCTGTGCCGGCGACACGGTGATCTCGCCCCAAGCCGAAGTGCTGCCCTACGGCACCAGATGGAAGCGCTATGGCATCACCTGCTCGATCGAGGAGACCGGCGTCACCTGCACCAACCGCCGCGCCCGCGGCTTCCTCCTGTCGCGCGCCGAGCAGCGGGTGTTTTGACCCCGCCGCCCTCTCGTCATCAATGCCCCAATCCTGTCATCGCCGGACTTGTTCCGGCGACCCATCGTGCAACTCGCTCGACGTCTGAACGTGCGGCCCGATGGGTCCCCGGGACAAGCCCGGGGATGACAATCATGGAGGTGTATTCCTTACATGCCCTTGACCTTGTCCATCACCACGCTCGTCCACGCGCCTTCCGGCTTCTTGGTGATGACCGGGTCGGAGCCGCCCTTCATCAGCGTGTCCACCGTGCGCTCGGCGGCCGCCACATCGAGCGTACCGTCGCTGCCCTCGGTCAACTTGTTGATCTCCTCGATCATCGTCGCCTGATGGCCTTCGGTTTGCGAGCCCGAGGCATCGTTCTCGAGAACGATCTTGACGGCGTCCGCCGGATTGGCACGCGCATCGTCCCAGCCCTTCATCGAAGCCTTGACGAATTTCGCCATGGTCTCGACGAAGGCCGGGTCGGCCAGCTTGCCTTCCAGCGCATAGAGGCCGTCTTCGAGTGTCGCCACGCCCTGGTCATCATACTTGAACACCACGAGGTCCTCGGCCTTGACGCCGGCTTCCAGCACCTGGTGATATTCATTGTAGGTCATGGTCGAGATGCAGTCGGCCTGCTTCTGCAGCAGCGGATCGACGTTGAAGCCCTGCTTCAGCACGTTGACGCCGTCGGCCCCGCCAGTCGTCGCAATGCCGAGCTGGCTCATCCACGACAGGAAGGGATATTCATTGCCATAGAACCACACGCCCAGCGTCTTGCCCTTGAAGTCTTCCGGCTTGGTGATGCCGGTGTCCTTGCGGCAGGTGAGCATCATGCCCGAGCGCTTGAACGGCTGGGCGATGTTGACGACCATCGAGCCCTTCTCGCGCGTCGCCAGGGCCGACGGCATCCAGTCGATCACCACGTCCGCTCCGCCACCGGCCAGAACCTGCTGCGGATTGATATCGGGACCGCCTGGCATGATCGTCACCTCGAGGCCTGCATCCTTGTAAAAGCCCTTGGCCTGAGCCACGTAGTAACCGGCGAACTGCGCCTGCGTCACCCACTTCAGCTGCAGCTTCACGGCTTCCGCCTGGGCGGCGGCACCGCTCATCAGCAACGCGCCCGCCGCCGTGGCGGCCATCAGAAACTTATTCATCTTCCCTGTTCTCCTTTATGTTTGCCGTTACTCGCGCCCTACTTGGCATAGGACGGATGCCAGAAGGTCACCCGGCGTTCGAGGAACACCAGAAGACCGTAGAAGACCGAGCCCGTGATGGCTGCCACCGCGATCTCGGCCCAAACCATGTCGAGCCCCAGTCTGCCAACTTCCGTCGAAATGCGAAAGCCCATCCCGACAATCGGTGTACCAAAAAATTCAGCGACGATGGCGCCGATCATCGCCAGCGTCGAATTGATCTTGAGCGCGTTGAAAACAAACGGCATGGCGGCGGGAAGACGCAACTTTACCAGCGTCGTCCACCACGAAGCGCCATAGCTGCGCATCAGGTCGCGCTCCAGGTGGCCCGACGCCTGCAATCCCGCCACCGCATTGATCAGCATGGGAAAGAAGGTCATCACCACCACCATCGCCGCCTTGGAATGCCAGTCGAAACCGAACCACATGACGAGGATGGGGGCAACGCCGACAATCGGCAGCGCCGCCACCAGATTGCCCAGCGGCAGCAGCCCTCGCCTGAGGAACGGCACCCGATCACAGGCAATCGCCACGAGGAAACCCGCAAGAGAACCGATAAGCCAGCCGGGGATCACCGCCCGCAATACTGTCTGCACGAAATCGACTGCCAGTGTGGGCAGAGAGGTGATGATCTTGGCCCCGATATCGGACGGCGCCGGCAACAAAACCGCCGGTACTCTGAAACCTAGCACCACCACCTGCCAGAATACCAACACCCCAAGCCCGAAGAGTGCGGGATAAGCCAAGTCCTGAAAATTGAGCCGCTTCATAGCCTCGCTCCCATGCGCCGCAATGTTTGCCGTTCGGTAAAGCCGACCAGCCACACAAGGCCCGCCGCCACGGCAGATGCCGCAAACAGCGCCGCCCAGATTTGCACGGTCTGGCCATAGTACGACCCGTTGAGCAGCCGCGCCCCGATACCGGCGACAGCCCCCGTCGGCAATTCGCCGACGATGGCCCCGGTCAAGGCAATGGCCACCGCCACTTTCAGCGATGCAAACAAGAACGGCGCCGCGGCCGGAAAGCGCAACTTCCACAACACTTGTGACGTGCTGGTATTGTAAGTTCGCAACAGGTCGAGTTGCATCGTCTCCGGCGACATCAGCCCCTTCACCATGCCGATGGTCACCGGAAAGAAGCACAGATACATCGAGATCAGCGACTTCGGCACCAACCCCGTAAACCCGATCGAACCCAGCACGACGATCACCATCGGCGCAATCGCCAGGATGGGGATGGTTTGCGAGGCGATGATCCACGGCATCAGGCTCTTCGACAGGATTTTCGAATGCACGATGGCAACGGCGAGCCCGATGCCCAGCAGCGCGCCCAGCACAAAACCCAGAACCGTCGACGAAGCCGTCACCCAGCAGTGATAGATCAGCGACTTCACCTTCCACGGCGCCACCATGAAGATCGAGTTCCACAATTCGACAAGGATCTGATGCGGCGCCGGGATCACCGGCCGCTGCTCGTTCCACGAGATGGCAAGTACATTGAAAGGCCCACCACCTGCCGCGTCGATCTTGGGTCCGGTGATCACCCAGTTCATCGGAATGCAGGCAAGATACCAGACGGCGACGATCACCGCGCAGATGATCGCCACGGGAATGGCGTGGGATTCGGCGGGTGATTTGACGGCGGCGGCCTCAGCCATGGCAAGGGCCCTCAACCGCCCTATCGGGCACCTTCTCCCATTCTGCGAACGGGAGAAGGCAAATGCGGCGAGAACCTCCTCCACAACGCTCGTCGTACTTACGGCTCATGTGCCTTCGCCCGTGGCGAAGCCATGGGAGAAGGTGGCCGAAGGCCGGATGAGGGCACCCTTCAATCCTCATAACTATGTCCCGCCTTCAGCCCCTCGCGCACCCGGTGCGCCACGGCGAGAAACTCCGGCGTCTCGCGGATATCGAGCGTGCGGTCCTTCGCGAACTTCGTCTCGATCACATCGACGATACGGCCGGGCCTGGGGCTCATCACCACGATGCGGGTGGAGAGGAACACCGCCTCGGGAATCGAATGCGTCACGAACACCACGGTCTTGCTTGTGCGTGCCCAAAGCTCCAGCAGTTGCTGGTTCAACTTATCGCGGACGATTTCGTCAAGTGCTCCAAACGGCTCGTCCATCAGCAGCAACTTGGGGTCGAAGGCGAGCGCCCTGGCAATCGACACGCGCTGCTGCATGCCGCCCGATAGCTGCCATGGGAATTTTTTCTCGAAGCCCTTCAGGTTGACCAGTTCGATATTGCGCCGGATGCGTTCGGGCTGCCGATCGAGCCCCATGACCTCCAGCGGCAGCCCGACATTCCGCTCGACGGTGCGCCAGGCCAAGAGCGCGGGCGCCTGAAACACATAGCCATAGGCACGCTTTGCCCGCGCCTCGGCCGGCGTCATGCCATTGACGCTGATCGCGCCCGATGTTGCCTGCTCGAGATCGGCGATGACCCGCAGCAAAGTCGTCTTGCCACAACCCGAAGGCCCGATGAGCGAAACGAAATCGCCGTCTTCCACCTCGAGGTCCACCTTGGATAGCGCGGTGACGGGCGTATCCGCCGCCTGAAAAACAAGGCTAAGCTCGCGCGCCGAAATTACTGGCCCGGCCAACGCCGCCCTCCCAGATGTGTTTTGTTGCCAGCGACGCTAACCGCTCTTGACCATTTGATCAAGAATTAACAGAGTGGGGCCATGCCACAGGCCGACAGCAACAGCTCGCGCAAGACCCGCATCCAGACGCTGAACGAAGAACTGATTCTTGCGGCGGCGCTTGAGGTGTTTTCGGCTTACGGCTACCGCGGGTCCACCGTCGATCAGATCGCCGCCAGATGCGGTCTCTCGAAACCCAACCTGCTATATTACTTCCGCCGCAAGGAAGACATCTACGCCGCCCTCCTCGAACACACTTTGCGCGATTGGCTGGAACCCTTGCGCGCCCTCGATGCGGCGGGCGATCCGATCGACGAACTCTCCCGCTACATCCGCGCCAAGATCCGCATGTCCCGCGACAATCCCAAAGCCTCCAGGCTGTTTGCCAACGAAATCCTGCACGGCGCGCCCACCATCGGCGCTTTCCTCGCAGGGCCGTTGAAGCAACTGGTTGACGACAAGGCCGCCGTCATCGCCGGCTGGATGGCGGCTGGCCTCATCAATGCCGTTGATCCCCATCATCTGATTTTCGCCATTTGGTCGACCACCCAGCACTATGCCGATTTCGATGCGCAGGTGGCGGCGGTGATTGGAACGCCCGGCGGCCTCATGGCCACCGCAGAACACACTCTCATCTCCCTGTTGGCCGAGGGGCTCAGGCCACGGACTGACGTCAGCCGATGAAGCCGGGGCTTGGTCCAGCGCCTCACAGTGCCAGAATTTGCAAGGGGAATGAACTTGAGGTTTCCGTCGGATCCACTCAATGTGTTGTCAACAGACAATTTCCTGAGCTATAGGGTACCTGAAACGCTGAGGGACATGGACTGCATGATGGACAATGAGAGCCTGCCGGACAAGCAGGGCGGCTGTTTCGATAGTGTCGTTCAGGCAATCATCAAGTCTTGGCCGCAGCACGAGCGTTACCTTCGGGTGAACATCGCCGAGCGCGATGCGGAGCTGCTGGCGTTTTCGGAACAGCTTGCGGAGATCGTTTGCAGGCTCGGACGCGAGAGCCATGGCGGCCTCGAGTCACTGGTCGAGGACTACCGATTCATTTGCGAGAAGATTGTTCTGCCCGAGGAGCTGTACTTCCGCCGTCATGGCACCTACCGGCTCAAGACCTTCGAGGAGGCTTACCGGACAGTCTATTCCGACCGCGAGTTCATGACCCGCTATATGAATGGACTTCTTGTGACGGACGTCATCTGGATCAACCACTGCCGTTGCATGATGAACTACCGGAAGGAATTTCTTCCGATGTTGCCAGAGGCTGCGAGTCTTCTCGAGATCGGCCCGGGCCATGGCCTGCTGCTCTATCTCGCCGACGCCATGCAGAACGTGAAGCAGGTGACGGCCTGGGACGTGTCCGATGCCAGCCTCGCCCTTGCAGCCTCCACTCTCAAGACGTTGGCCGCGAAGCGGCCCGTGACGTTCGAGAAGCGCAACATCTTCGACGCCTCGATCATGAGCCCCGGATTCGCGGGGCTGTTCGACGGCATTGTCCTCAGCGAGGTGCTTGAGCATCTCGAAGATCCCCTGAAGGCCATCGAGGTTCTCCATCATGTCTGCAAGCCCGGCGGGCTGGTGTGGATCAACGTCCCGGCCAACAGCCCGGCGCCGGATCACCTCTATCTCGTGAGCGACATTTCCGAGCCGGTTGCCCTGGTGAAGCAGGCGGGCTTCGAGATCGTGACCGAGAAATTCTATCCGACCAGCGGAACGACCGCCGAGAAGGCTAAGGCCAGGAAGCTGACGGCGAACTGTGTGATCGTCGCCCGCAAGCCTGGTCGGCGGGTTGGCCACTAGGTGCTGGGCTTCGATCACATCGGCATCCTGACGCGGGACGTGGACAAAGCCACGGAAGAGTTCGGCCGCATGGTGAATGCCGCTGAAGCCACGCGCCGCTTCGATGACGAGTTGCTGACCGTCTCCGTGCGCTTCCTCCGCGACCCGAAGGGCGTTGTCTATGAAATGATCGCCCCGATGGGCGAGAACTCGATCGTCAGCGGGGCACTGCGCAAGGGGGTCAGCATCATCAACCAACTCGCCTACCGCACGCCGTCGATCGCCGGGGAGATCGCCCGGCTGAAGCCCCAGGGTTTCATGGCACTTGGCCCGTCGAAGCCGGCCATCGCTTTTGGCGGTGCCAGCGTTCAGTTCCTGCTGTCGCCGATGGGCTTCGTGGTCGAGCTGATTGAGGCGTCGAATCATGTCCATCACTTCCACCCGCTCGCCACTGGTCCTTAAAGCCAGGGAGCGGAACAACCCGCAACAGCAAACGATCCTCACATGGAGCCCCGATATGACCAGAACGGAAATTCTTGAGCGCGTCACCCGGCATCTCGGCGAGGTGCTTGATCTCGAGGATGTGAAGCTGACGGAATCCAGCACGGCCGACGACTTCGAAGACTGGGACAGCGTGAACCATGTCCGCCTCCTGATCCGCATCGAGCAGGACTTGGGCTTCCAGTTCAACACCGACGAGGTCGGAATGGTTGAAACCGTCGGCCAGCTGGTCGACCTCATCGCGGCGAAACAGCCGAAATCCTGACCCATGGCGCAGAAACTGATAGATCTTCCCTGGCTGCCGGTAGCGCCAGATGACTGGCTTGAGCGGGCAAGACAGATCTCTCCTGAGGCACCCGATGCGGGAGCCGATCTTCGTGCCCTTGCGTCATTCCGTCTCGACGCCTCGCAGTCGACGGCGCTGCGCCGGGCCGCGGTGAAGTTGCGCAAAGCGGGGAACACGCTGGCGCCGCTGTCGCCTTTCAAACTGGGAATCATCGCAGCCAACACCTTCGACCTGGTGCTCGACTGCCTGCCCGCGGCGGCGATGCGTCACGGCGTGGCACTGGAGACCCTACAGACATCCTACGGCATGATCATGCAGCCGGTCCTTGACCCCATGTCTCCCGTCTATACTTCAAAACTCGATGCGATTCTGCTCGTGGTGGATCATCGCTGGCTAGGACTCGACACGCCTGCCACCGACCCCTCCGAGCCCTCGGCGGTCGATAGCGCCCTAGCCCAGATCGAGAGTTTGCTCTCGGCTTTGCGCGGCTCCGGCGGACCGCCGGCCATTGTCCAGACCTTGGCCCTGCCCTTGTCGAACCTGTTCGGCAGTTTTGACGCTGCGATTGCCGGCACGGTGCGCGCTCAGGTCGGACGGTTCAATGCCGAGATCGTAACGCTGGCCGGAAAATACGGCGGCTATGTGCTCGATATTGCGGGCCTTGCCGCGCAGGTCGGCGGCGGCGACTGGTTCAACCCAGTACAGTGGGCCGCCTACAAGCTGGCCTTCGACGCCAAGGCCGCCCCGATCTATGCCGAGTGGCTGTGCCGCCTGCTGGGCGCCATCCGCGGCAAGTCGGCCAAGTGTCTGGTGCTCGATCTCGACAACACGCTGTGGGGCGGTGTCATTGGCGACGACGGCATGGAGGGGATCGTCATCGGCCAAGGCAATCCCCGGGGCGAGGCCCATCTCGCCGTGCAGCGCGTGGCTCAGAACCTCCGCGCTCGCGGCATTTTTCTCGCCGTGTGTTCGAAGAACGAGGCGGCGATCGCTCTCGAACCGTTCCGCAGCCACCCCGACATGCTGTTGCGCGAGCAGGACATCTCGGTGTTCCAGGCCAACTGGATCGACAAGGCGACCAATCTTGAGGCGATTGCGAAAGCTCTGAACATCGGACTTGACGCCTTGGTGCTGCTCGACGACAATCCGGCCGAGCGCGCCCAGGTACGCAAGGAGCTACCCATGGTCCGTGTGCCAGAGGTACCCGATGATCCAAGCTGGTTCGCATGGACCCTGGAGGCCGGTGGCTGGTTCGAGGCCGTGACCTATTCGGCGGAAGATGCCGGCCGCGTGAAGATGCAGGCCCAGGACGTGCGCCGCGCCGAGCTGATGGCAGGCGCCCGCGACCTGACCCAATATCTCCGGGGCCTCGACATGACCATCAGCTTCAAGCCCTTCGACGCCCAGGGGCGCCAGCGCATTGTGCAGCTCATCAACAAGACCAACCAGTTCAACCTCACAACGCGGCGCTACACGGAAGCCCAGGTGAGCGAGATGGAGGCCGATGCCTCGGTGCTCACCCTGCAGGTGAGGCTCACCGACCGGTTCGGCGATTTGGGAATGATTGCTGTGATCATCGGCCGCCCGCATCCCGATCGCGGCGCGGTTCTCGACATCGACAACTGGTTGATGAGTTGCCGCGTGCTGGGGCGCCAGGTCGAATCCGCCACGCTCTCGGTGATCGCGGCCAAGGCAAAGGCAATGAAGTTCGCCAGCCTCGCCGGTACCTACATCCCGACCGACAAGAACAGGCTCGTCGAAAACCACTACGGCACACTGGGCTTTGTCAAATCGGCATCCGGACCCAATGGTAAATCCGTTTGGGAGCTCGACCTCGCCACATACCGGCCACCCGCATTCGCCATGAGTCTGGCCGTCGATCAAGCATAGAACGTGCATCGAACCACACTCGGGCACGGTAGCGCCACATCGCCAATGAAAAGTCAGATCGTCTTGATAAGCAAGACTTAATTCTGTTCGATAAGGGAAGCACCTGATTGTCCGATTTTAGGAAGCAAGCCAACCCAGCCAAAGCCACCCTACAGTCCGGCGTGGATCCGCATTTCTTGTTGCACCGGCTGG
>JANPCS010000143.1:0-2225 GCA_031431065.1 Hyphomicrobiales bacterium
ACGCGCAATGGCCACCGATTGGCGCTGACCGCCCGACAGCTTCATCACCGGCTCCTTGAAGCGGCGGAAGTTGGGGTTCAAGCGGTGCATCACCTTGCGCGTCTCGGCTTCCATCGCCACATCGTCCAGCGTGCCAAACGCGGTGCGCAGTTCGCGGCCCAAATAGAGATTGGCGGCGGCATCGACATTATCGGCCAAGGCCAGCGTCTGGTAGATGGTCTCGATGCCGAGTGCCTTGGCATCGCGCGGATTGTTGATGGTGACTTCCTTGCCGTTGATGAAGATCTGTCCGGCATCGCGCTTGTAGGCGCCCGACAGGATCTTGATCAGCGTCGATTTGCCGGCGCCATTGTGGCCGAGCAGACCCACCACTTCGCCGGGATAGAGATCGACCGAGGCATGGTCGACCGCCTTGATGCCGCCGAAAGCGATGGAGATATCGCGCATTTCGATCAAAGGTGCGTTGGCCATGGCGATTTTCCTTACTTCACACGGCGGGAATAGATCTGGTCAAGCCAGACGGCGAGAACCAGCACCACGCCGACCACGATGTTCTGGAATGCCGCGGGCAAATTCAGCAACGACATGCCGGAGATGATGGACTGCATCATCAAGGCACCCATCATGGCGCCGTAGATTGTGCCGACGCCACCGGCCAGCGACGTGCCGCCAATGACGGTGGCCGCAATGACATAGAGTTCGTTGAGCCCGCCCAGCGCATTTGTAGCAGCGTTGAGACGCGCCGACGAGATGATGGAGGATATTCCGACGAGCGCCCCCATCAGGGCGAAGACTTTGACGGTCAGCCACTTGGTGTTGATGCCGGCGAGTTCGGCTGCTTCCGGATTGCCGCCGGTGGCATAGACATAGCGCCCGAACATGGTGCGCGTGGCGAGGAAAGTCATGAGCAGCCCGGTGACCAGGGCGATCAACACCGGCACCGAATAGCCGGTATAGTAAACCAGGCCTTCGGAGCAGCGCACCACCTGGTCGGCGGCCAGACAGACGGCGTTGCCGTCCTTGTTTTCGACGCCAGGCGGAATGGTCACGCCGTTTGCCTTGGCGTAGTTTTCAATCAACTTGAATGGCCAGGGGTAGGAGTTCATCACCAGGGTGGTGCCGAGAACAACGGCGCTGCCAACGGCTACCAGAAACACCTCCGCCCACATCGGCCGCAGCGGAAACTTGAAGCGCAGGCGCTGGCGGCGGCCATTGACGATACCGAACACGATCGCCGCACACACGATGGCCGCCAGTATCCAGCTCCAGAAAGGGCCAAGCCAACTGATCGGGATGCCGCCACCGAAAATTTCGTAGGTCTTGTCCATGGGGGCCACGGTTTCGCCCTTGGCCAGATAGAAGGCGAGACCGCTATAGGCGAGAAGGCCGCCCAGCGTGACAATGAAGGCCGGGATTTTTGCGTAAGCCGTGATGAAGCCGTTGAAGGCGCCAACCACTGTGCCGAGCAGGATGCAGAAAACGACGGCAATGATCCAGATGGCGGGATGGCCGACGCCCAAGATCGGCACCAGTTCGAACACCTGAAGGACTGCGCCCGCGACGGCCACGAGGCTGAGCATTGAACCGACGGAAAGATCGAGCTGCCGCATGACAATGAGCAGGACCATGCCGGTGGACATGACGGCGATGGACGATGTTTGAACAAGCAGCGTCCAGAGATTGCGCGGTGTCAGGAATGACCCGCCAAGCAAGCCGCCAAAATTGCCGCGCAGGATGCCGCTGGCAATATCGAATACGCACCAGATCAGAATCAGCGCCGCCAGCATACCCATCATGCGGGCATCGATTTCCGTGGCGCGGAAAAAACGTTGCACGGGCCCTTCGTGTTGCAGGGCGGGACTGTGGCTGGTGCTGGTGGCGTTGGACATAGGGCCTCCGAAAATCCGGCTTCTACTTAAAGAAAAACCGCGCCGCTTTTGCAAGCGGCGCGGTTTCTTATTGCATATCTACGGATTGTTAGCAGCCAGGAACTGCACCAGCGGCCACACCTGCGCAGGCCTGGTCCTTGGTGATGTGGCCGGCGTCGATGGCGACATTGATGTTGGCCTTGGTGATGGGTGTGGGCGCGAGGAGGATGGAGTTCATTTCCACGCCCTTCTTGCCGCCCGAGAACTTGGCGACGCCAGGAATTGCCATCACATCCGTGCCTTCGGCGAGCGCGTTGGCAGCTTCACCGGCAACCTTGCCGAGGTCCTTGGCGTTCT
>JANPCS010000144.1:0-4642 GCA_031431065.1 Hyphomicrobiales bacterium
ATACGGTTTCATCAGGAAGATTTCGCCCAAGCACTCGGCCTTCCGCCCAGTCTTAAGTATGAGAGGAATGGAATTCCAGGGCGCCGCTTCGATGTCACTTCGATCCGTTGGATACTGGACCAGACAGCCGATCCTGCCGCAGCCAGGCTGTCCTTTATCCGCGCGACGATATTTGATCTCCTGACCGGCAATGTTGATGCCCATGCCAAAAATCACGCTTTGTTATTTCTCTCCGGCGGCAGACCTCGTTTGGCTCCGCGCTATGATCTCGTGCCCACGCGGCTTGACCGGCAGCTTACTGACGAATTCTCCTATCGCATTGGCGGAGCGGAACGTCTCCAGGATATTACATTCAGTGACGCCTTGAGCTTCTTGAATGCGCTCGGCGTGTCTGGAAAAAATGCCCAAAGGCGCGTCATTGACGAGGCATTGAACGCGATAGCCGGACCCCTGGCTGTTCTACTTGAAATTCTGCAGGCCGAAGGTTTAAAAGGATACGCTGACCTGATTGCCGCAAACATGCGGGTTCTGCTGCCCCAACTCGGTCTGCCAGTTCCGGCGGCAGCATAGCAGCGGGATGCTTTCGTGCCCGTCGGTGGTGGTTGGCTGGCAAGTTGACAGGCGCGAGGAGCAATTGCCGAACAGTGTCTCTTGATGACTCGATCGCCTATCTTCAGCGCATCCGCAGTTACTACGCGGCGCTGGGCTATGGCGCGCCGTATGTCTGGGCGCGGTTCGAGGATGTGCCGTTCCAGCCGCTGGCGAAGCCCCTGAGCCAGTGCCGCATCGCGCTGGTGACGACGGCGGCGCCCTATCAGCCGGACAAGGGCGATCAGGGGCCGGGTGCGGCCTACAACGCGGCGGCGAAATTCTATCGCGTTTATGCGGGTGACACGGAGGCCAATCCTGACTTACGCATTTCGCATGTGTCCATCGACCGGCAACATACGACAGCGGAAGATCAGAATACTTATTTTCCACTGCCCGCACTTCGCCGCGCGGTGAGTGCCGGCCGCGTGGGTGCCATCACATCAAAGTTTTTTGGGCTTCCCACCAACCGCAGCCAGCGCACGACCATCGAGGTCGATTGCGTGGACCTCATAGCGCGCGTCAAGGCCGGGGCCGCGGATGCGGCGATCCTCGTTGCGAATTGTCCCATCTGCCACCAAAGCGCCAGCCTTGCGGCGCGCGCCCTTGAGGCGGCGGGCATTGCAACGGTCATCATGGGCTGCGCCAGGGATATCGTCGAACACATCGGCGTGCCGCGATTCCTCTTCAGCGATTTTCCATTGGGCAACTCGGCGGGCAAGCCCGGCGATCTTGAGTCGCAGGATGTCACGCTGGGTCTGGCGCTCGATCTTCTCGAACAGACAACGGCGGCCCGCATTACGCTGGCTTCGCCGCTGCAGTGGAACAGTGATCACACATGGAAGTGCCACTACTGCAACATCGATCTGTTGAGCACGGAAGAAATCGGACGCCGCCGCGCGGCTTTCGACAAGGGCAAGCAGATCGCCAGCAGCCTGCGCGGCGGGACTTAAAGCAACGCCAACAAAGCGATGACCGGCGCACCGCCGAAAAACCCGATGGCCAGAAGGGCAATGACCTGCAGGGCGGCGATGGCAACGAGATAAGTTCCAAACGGTTGCTTCTGGGTCTTGTGGCGCAGGAGGCGTTGCGCGCTGAAGGCGCCTGGTGTGCCGCCGAGTGCCACGAGGATCAGCAAGGTGCGCTCCGGCACCCGCCACATTCCACGAATGGCGCAGAACTTGTCCCAGGCGAAGGCCACGAAACACAGTCCGGACAACAGGGCCACGTAGAGTATAATCAGCATCGGCGCTTCATATGCCGAGGCTTGCCAGCAGGCGCCGTTCGGCGGCATGAAAGCGCGCATCGTCGGCATGCGAGCGGGCCAGCATCATAGCGCCTTCAAGGGCGGCGACAATGAACTGCGCCAGGGATCGCGGTTCGTCGGCAAAGCGCAGCGAAGCGTCATCGAGGCCTTTACGCAAGACGGCTTCAAGCCAGGTCTCGTTCATGCCGAAGAAATGATCGAGTGCGGATTGCATGGGTTTCGGCAAGGTCTCGAACTCGGCGGCCAGCATGCCGCACATGCACATGCGATGATCGGCGAGAACACCGGCATAGATCGCCATGTAACTCTTGATCTGCTCCGCCGCCGTCTGGTTTCCGGCATCGATCACGTCGAGCAACTGCCGGAAGCGGCTCTCGTAGCGGGCTATGAGCGACAGTCCGAGCGACGCCTTGGACGGAAAATGATAATGCAGGCTGGCCTTGGTGACATGCAGCACGGCGGCAATGTCGGCGTAGCTGAAGGCGTTATAGCCGCGGGTCTGCACTAGATGCTGGGCAACATCCAGAATGCGCTCCGGAGTCTCGTTGCGATTGGATGTCTGAACTACCCTCACGTAATACGCGCTCTATGACAGCAATTTCTGGCCATCACCACCATAGGATGATTCCAGCCAATTGCCAATTGACATTTTACTAACTAGTTGGTAATTAACCAATTGCTGGACTCAAGCAGTTCAGATTCTTGACGTGCTGTACCGCAACCCGCCTTAGGCCGCTTGACGGAGAGCCATATGACCAAGACCAGACTGACCATCGACGGGCTGCGCAAGGCGGTTGAAACCCGCAACGCCTCCAGCCTGAAAAGTTATTATGCCGATGATGCCGTCCTCACCATCATCGACAACGATAACCCGCCGAGCAAACCGCGCACCATCACCGGTGCCAAGGAGATCGGTGCCTTCCTTGACGACGTCTACAGCCGCGACATGACCCATACGGTCGACATGGGCGTGATCGACGGCAACAAGCTGGCCTTCGTCCAGGGCTGCAGATATGACGATGGCACCTGTGTCATTGCATCCAACACGGCGGAGCTCGGTCCCAACGGCATTGTCCGGCAGACGACCGTGCAAGCCTGGGACAGCTGACGCCTCACGCGCCGGACAAATAATCAATCATTATCAGGGAGAACGAACATGAAGATGCTTGCCTATTCCGCCGTTGCCCTCGTTCTTGGTGCAACCGCGATTACCATTGCCCAAGCCGCCGACGATGCCGACCTGATCATCAGTGCCGAGGCCGGTGCACCTGCCGCCGTCTCCTCCAATGCCGCCATCTATGCAGCACAGGCCGACGGCAGCATGAAGACGCTGCGCGAAGGAAAGAACGGTTTCTGGTGCATGCCGGATGATCCATCGACACCGGGGCCGGACCCGATGTGCGGCGATGCCAATGCCATGGCCTGGGCCATGGCGTGGATTGGCAAGACCGAGCCGCCCAAGGGCAAGACCGGGTTGATCTACATGCTGATGGGAGGACCGGCACAAAGCAATCTCGATCCGTTTGCCACCACGCCACCCGAAGGCAGCGACTGGATCATGGACCGGCCGCATATCATGATCGTCAACTATGGGGACTCGATGGCTGGCTATCCGGCGGCGCAGGAAAAACCGGACACGACGCAGCCCTATGTCATGTGGAGCGGAACGCCTTACGCGCACCTGATGGTGCCGGTACAATAGTCGCCATCAGCGCAGGTGCGGCACAGCCGCATTTGCGCTAGGCTATCGCCCATGAACGCCGCGCGACTAACCGCCCTTGCCTTGATGCTCAGCGCCAGCAGCGCGTTGGCGCATGGCTATCGCGCTGGTCCCTTGGAGATCGCCCATCCAACCATCATGGTGCCATCGCCGCAATCGGATTGCAGCTGCGCGCATGTGAAGATCGTCAATCACGGTTCGCAGCCGGAGTATTTTCTGGGGGCCGTCATCTCGGCCGCCCACCGCACGCACCTGATCGAAATCACCGCCGGTGGCCGTGGCCTTGGCATGCCGATGCGCGTTGAAATACCTCCCGGCAAGACGCTCGATCTGTCGCGGCACCAGTGGTGCCTGTTCATGAGCGGCATCACCACGCCGCTTGAGGCCGACTTCGGCGCGGTCGCCGGGCAATTGCTGTTCGAACGCCAAGGCGCTGTCGACATCGAGTTCATGATCGACGCCGCCCTTCACTAGCCCGATTGCGATGCTTCCGGACTGTGATAGCGTCGAATCATGCTGTCCGACTACATCACCTCCGCCATCGCCACCTTGCTGGTGGTTGCCGACCCGGTGTTCCTGAGCGCCCTGTTTCTCGGCATTACCAATGGCATGAGCGCGCAGCAGCGCCGCGAAGTGGCGGTCAGGGGCTCGATCATCGCCTTCTGCATTCTGCTGGCGGCGGGCTTGGGGGGCGCCAGGCTGCTCGATCTGCTTGGCATCTCGCTGTCGGCGTTTCGCATTGCCGGTGGCTTGCTGTTGCTGCTATCGGCCGCCGAGATGGTGTTCGACCGCCGCAGCCAGAGGCTTCAGGCCACGGCGGAACAGGCGATCAGTGTCGATCACGTCAAGAACATCGCGGCCTTTCCGCTGGCCATTCCGCTGATGGCGGGGCCCGGTGCCATCACCGCGATGATCCTATTGGCAGGCCGCGCCGATAGCCGCATCGCTTACCTGGTGTCGCTCTATGTGGTGGCGGCCTTGGTGATGGCCGCATGCCTGGCGTGTTTCCAGATGGCCGGGCGCATCTCGAAAATCATGGGCATCACCGGGCGCGCCGTGCTGACGCG
>JANPCS010000145.1:0-4839 GCA_031431065.1 Hyphomicrobiales bacterium
ACGAAGAACATGTCCATGCCGGGCACGATGATGATGCCGAATAGCAACACCGAAAAGAGCCAGACATTCTGGGCATAGGTCATCAGTCGTACTCCGCTATGAGCGAAGTGGGATAGGCCTTGGTACTGACGGAACATGTCAGTACCCAAATGCAAAAGGCCCGGACGATGCCGGGCCTTTCAATCTCATTGTGCGAAAATTCAATGGGCGCTGGCCCAAATCCTTTTCTTCACCAGATAAAGCAGCAGCGAGAGCACGCCGAGATAGATCAGCACCATGAAGCCGGTGCTCTTGCGCTCTTCCATTTTGGGCTCGGCCGCCCAGGCGAGGAAAGCTGAGACATCTTTCGACATCTCGTCGACCGAAGCCTCATAGCCTTCCGGCTTGTCGTCATACTTGACGAGGCCGGGCGTCAGCGTGCCATTGGCCGGCATGCCGATCCAGTGGCCGTTGGCGAAATACGGATTGTAGGCCTTGCCTTCGGGCGCTTCCGCCGCGAGTTCAGCAGGTGCATCTTCATAGCCAGTCAGCACCGAGTAGACGTATTGCGGTCCGCCGATGCCGTTCACCAGCTGGTTGAACGTGCCGAACCAGCCCGGGCGGTATTTGGTGATAAGCGAGATGTCTGGCGGGTAAGAGCCGCCATTGCCAGTGCGGGCCGCCTGCTCGTTTGGAAATGGCGACGGGAAGCGGTCGGACGGAATTCCGGGGCGATCGAACATCTCGCCTGTCTCATTGGGTCCATCCTTGACCGTGAATGTCGCGGCCAGCGCCTTCACCTGTTCTTCGGAGAATTCCGGCCCGCCCTTGTCGGACAGGTTGCGGAGCGACACGTACTGCATGGCGTGGCAGTTGGCGCAGACTTCCTTGTAGACCTTGTAGCCGCGCTGCAACTGGCCGCGGTCGAACTTGCCGAACGGCCCTTCGAAGCTGAAGCTGACGCTCTTGGCGTCCTTCTGGCCTTCGGCTGCGACCGCCGGAGCAACCAGCAGCATCAGGCCAGCCGCAATGCCGAGTGTCTTGAGCAATTTCATATCAGTTTCCCCCAAATCACTCAGCAGGCACGGCAGCGGGATTTTTCTTGGCCAGCACATCATCCGAGATCGAAGATGGCAGCGGCTTCGGGCTCTCCAGCAATCCCAGCAACGGCAGGATGATGAAGAAGTGCGCGAAATAGTAAGCCGTCAGAATGCGCGACCAGAACAAATATCCGCCTTCCGCCGGCTTCGAGCCGAGATAGCCCAACGCCACGCAGACCACGGCAAAGATCCAGAAGAAATACTTGAACACCGGACGGTAAGTCCCAGACCTCACCTTCGAGGTGTCTAGCCATGGCAGCACAAACAGGATGGCGATCGACGCAAAGAAGATCAGCACACCGAACAGCTTGTCGGGAATGGCGCGCAGGATCGCGTAGAACGGCAGGTAATACCATTCCGGAACGATGTGCGCGGGCGTCACCAGAGGATTTGCTTCCTGATAGTTGATGGCGTGGCCGAGATAGTTCGGGCTGAAATACACGAACGCCGCGTAAAGCATCATGAAAACCGCAATCGCGAAACCATCCTTCATCGTGTAGTAGGGATGGAACGGCAGGGTATCCTGATTGCCTTTCACCGAAACGCCGGTCGGGTTGTTGTTGCCCGGCACATGCAGCGCCCAGATGTGCAGGCCAACGAGGCCGGCCAGCACGAAGGGCAACAGATAGTGCAGCGAGAAGAAGCGGTTCAGCGTCGGGTTGTCGACGGAATAGCCGCCCCACAGCAGCGTGGTGATCGATTCGCCGGCAAACGGAATGGCCGAGAACAGGTTGGTGATGACCTTGGCGCCCCAGAAACTCATCTGGCCCCACGGCAGCACATAGCCCATGAAGGCGGTGGCCATCATGACCAGATAGATCAGTACACCGATCATCCACAGCACTTCGCGCGGCGCCTTGTAGGAGCCGTAGTACATGCCGCGGAAGATGTGAATATAAACGGCGACGAAAAACATCGACGCGCCGTTGGCATGCATATAGCGCAGCATCCAGCCCGAGTTCACATCGCGCATGATGTGTTCCACCGAGGCAAAGGCCATGCTGGCATGCGGCGTATAATGCATCGCCAGCACGATGCCGGTGATCAGCTGCACCACCAGCATGACGGCCAGGATGCCGCCGAAGGTCCACCAGTAGTTCAGGTTCTTGGGGGTCGGGAAGTCGAGCGCCTGGCCTTGCACCAGTTCCATGATCGGCAGACGCTCATGCATCCATTTGCCGAAGGCAGTTGTAGGCTTGTAATTCGAGGGTCCGCTCATGAGGATTGTCCTTCTTAACCGATGCGGATCTTGGTGTCGGTGAGATAGGCGTAGACCGGTACCGGAAGGTTGGTCGGCGCCGGGCCCTTGCGGATGCGTCCCGCCGTATCGTAGTGCGAGCCATGGCAGGGGCAGAACCAGCCGCCGAGCTTCAACGATCCTTCGACAACCGTGAATTCCTTCGCCGGGTTGTCGCCCTGCGGCACGCAGCCCAGATGCGTGCAGACACCCATCATCACCAGAAATTGTTCCTTGCCGCCCACCACACGGTTTTCGTCGGTGGCCGGATCGCCATCCTTGAAGTTTTCGTTGCGGGCGATCGGATCCTTCAATTCGTCCATCTTGACCGCCTTAGCGGCCTCGATCTCCTTGGCCGAGCGATGGCGGACGATAACCGGATTGCCGCGCCACTTGATGGTGACTTCCTGGCCCTCGGCCAGCGGCGCCAGGTCGAATTCGATGGAGGCCATGGCCAGTACCGAGGCGTCCGGGTTCATCTGGTTGATGAATGGCCAGGCCGTCAGCGCTGCGCCGACGGCCCCGACGGCACCCGTGGCGATATAGAGAAAATCGCGCCTGGTGACTTCCGCATGTTCCGCTGTGGACACGTCTGTTTCCCTTTTTGTTGCCGCGCCGTCCCCCGGGGATCGAGGGCGCTGGTTCTCCCCGGCGCTTAAACCCGCGACCTTTTGGCATTGTGATAATGAGAAGTCTAGCCATCAAGTGTCGCAGTTGAAAGGGACTTGGCGGCGGCGGCAGCCGATCCTCAAGGAACCGGAATCATGATCGAAATCGCCCTTTACCAGCCCGATATCGCACCCAATGCCGCGACCATTCTCAGGATGTGCGCCTGCTTCGAGCTGACCTGCCGCATCATCGGCCCCGCCGGATTCGTTTTGACCGATTCCGCCTTCCGCCGCGCCGGCATGGATTACCTCGACCGGGCGGCCATGGTGTCTGATGCCTCATGGACGGCATTCCGAGCGGCCACGGCCGGCCGGCGGTGCGTCCTCCTCAGTACCAAGGCCACCCTGCCCTATGTGGACTTTGCCTTTCGTCGCGAGGACATCATCCTGATGGGCCGCGAGAGTTCCGGCGTGCCGCAGGCGGTGCATGAGGAGGTGGAAGCCCGCGTCGTCATTCCCATGCGCCCTGGATTCAGATCCATCAACGTGGCTCTGGCTTGCGCAATCGTCACGGCTGAGGCAATGCGTCAGCTGAGGAGTTTTCCGCATGACCGATGACACAGAATCGCGCCAGGCTGCGGCCCGCCAATGGTTCGAAACCTTGCGCGATCAAATCTGCGTGGCACTTGAGAGCATCGAAAATGGCGGCCTTTTCGAACGCAAGGCTTGGGTAAGGCCGGAAGGCGGCGGCGGCATTATGTCCATGCTGCACGGCAAGGTCTTCGAAAAGGCCGGCGTCCACACCTCGACCGTGCATGGCGAATTCAGTCCCGAATTCAGAAGCCAGATTCCCGGTGCCGAATCCGATCCGCGCTTCTGGGCCTCCGGCATCTCGCTCATCATCCATCCATGGAACCCATACGTTCCCGCCGTCCACATGAACACAAGGTTCATCGTGACCACCAGGACCTGGTTCGGCGGCGGTGCCGATTTGACCCCGGCGCTGGATCGCATAAGGACGCAGGAACACCCCGACACGCTGGATTTTCACGCCGCCATGCAAGGCGCCTGCGACGCCCACGCCGTGGCGGACTACGCGAAATTCTAGAAGTGGTGCGACGAATATTTCTTCCTGCCAGATCGCTACGAACCGCGCGGCATCGGCGGCATCTTCTACGACCATTTCAATTCCGGCGACTGGAACGCCGACTTCGCTTTCACCCAGGACGTGGGCCGCGCCTTGCTGGACGTTTATCCGAAGCTGGTCCGCCGCAACATGGACTTGGGTTTCACCGAAGCCGACCGCGAAGAACAGCTGATCCGCCGCGGCCGCTACGTCGAGTACAATCTGCTTTACGATCGCGGCACGCTCTTCGGCCTCAAGACCGGCGGCAATGTCGAGTCGATCTTGTCGTCTATGCCGCCTGCGGTAAGGTGGCCCTGAAACGCAAGGACGCACACATGGATCTCCGCAACGGCTTCGACATCAAGCGCTATATTCGCAGCATTCCGGACTATCCCAAGCCCGGCATCATGTTCCGCGACATCACCACGCTGTTATCCAATATGCATGGCTTCCGCGCCGCCGTCGATGAACTGGCCTGGCCGTTTCTCAAGGGCGAATTCGACTATGTGGTGGGGATCGAGGCGCGCGGATTTATCTTAGGCGGTGCCGTGGCCCATAATCTTGGCCGTGGTTTCATCCCCATCCGCAAGAAGGGCAAGCTGCCGTCCAAGGTGATCGGTCAGGAGTATCAGCTGGAATATGGCGTAGATAACCCCGATTCTGGATAAGCGCTGGCGCGAGCGTGCGTGGTGGAGTTCGGCTGCTTTGGGCTTTCTGGCGCGGCGTTGAGGGCGAGGGGATTCCCAAATCACTTCGAATGTGATTCCCGGGAGGTTGCGAAGCAACCCG
>JANPCS010000146.1:0-4900 GCA_031431065.1 Hyphomicrobiales bacterium
GGGCAGCGCATCAACGACCGCTTTGGCCAATGAGATATCCGGCGCTTCGGACTCCTTCCCGGCGGCCAGCATGTTCATGCCGCCACCTTGAGGTCCTGCACTGTGGAATAGAGAACGCTCAACCCTTGCGCCACTGCCGAGTTGTCGTTGCTGCGCAACAACGAAATCCGCCATTGTGCCGCGTCCTCCGCCGTCAGCAGCCGGCGCTCGGCAAGCCGGGTGATTGCCCAGCCGATGTGCTTCCGGGCGATCCGGTTGCCGTGGTGATTGCCGTGATGCGAGAGAATGCGTTGATGGTGCTGGGTGGCGATGTCGGCCTCTTCCGCCAATTCCGGCTCGCTGACGCCATTACCGGGGTCCAGCCCCTCGGCAATGACGCCCGGCCACCACGGCCGGCCATAGGCGCCGCGCCCGATCATGATGCCGTCAGCGCCTGAGGACTTCAGCATCTCGCGAGCGTCGTCGACACTGCTGCCATCACCGTTGGCGATCAGCGGAATGGAAATCGCCGCGCGCACCTGGGCAATCGCCCGCCAATCCGCCTTGCCGGTATAGAACTGGCAGCGCGTCCGGCCGTGAACGGTGATCAGCGCCACACCGGCCGCTTGCGCCCGCCGCGCCAGTTCCGGCGCATTGAGCGATTGATGGTCCCAGCCCAGCCGCATCTTCAGCGTTACAGGAACCGATGAGGCCCCCACTGTCGCCTCGATCAGCGTCAGCGCATGGTCGAGGTTTCGCATCAGAGCCGAACCCGAAAGCCCGCCGGTGACGGCGCGCGCCGGGCAGCCCATGTTGATGTCAATGATCTCGGCGCCCATGTCTTGCGCCACGCGGGCTCCTTCGGCCATCCAATGCGGTTCGCGGCCGGCGAGCTGAATGACAAAGGGCTTGATCGATTCGGCGCCAAGCGCCCGCCGCAGCATGTCGGGCCGGGCATTGACGAGTTCTTCACTCGCCACCATCTCACTCACCACCAGCCCCGCCCCGTGCTCAAATGCCGTGGTACGGAACGGTTCGTCCGTCACGCCGGACATGGGCGCCAGGAAAACCCGGTTGCGCGTGTTGATTGGGCCTATTTGAATGCCCATTTTTTGATCATTTCTTTTGCATGTTCAATTTACTGGCAGAATACCTTTATGCTGCATTGCGTCAAGAGCCTTTCTTGCGAGCCCCCATTGGGCTTGCTACAGCACATCCATGACAGTTGCGGCGGTGATCGTGGCCGGCGGTTCCGGCCTGCGCGCAGGGGGCGAAAAACCAAAACAATACCAGCTAATTGGCGGCAAGCCCGTCATCTGGTGGACGCTCAAGGCATTTCTCGATCACCCCGGCATCGCGCGTGTGCAACCGGTCATCGGCGAGGGTCACGAGGCGATGTTTGCCGAATCTGTGGCTGGTCTCGATGTACCTCTGCCGGTCATTGGCGGGCCAACCCGTCAGGAGTCATGCCGGATCGGTGTTGAAGCCGTGGAGCGCCACCAGCCCTTCAAGGTTCTCATCCACGATGCCGCCCGGCCCTTCGTTTCGCATGATCTGATCAGCCACGTGATTGCCTGGCTTGAGCGCTTTCCCGCTGTCATTCCCGGCATACCGGTGGCCGAGACCCTGAAGTTCGCACCCGGCGGCATTGTCGCGCGCACCGTCGACCGCGCCGGTATCTGGACCGCCCAGACGCCACAGGGATTTGCCTATGACGCCATCCTGGCTGCCCACCGCAAGGCGCAAACGGAGGCCACCGCCAACCTCACCGACGACGCTTCAGTTGCAGAACAAGCTGGCATTGCCGTATCGATAATTGCCGGCCGACTCGACAACCGCAAACTTACATCCGCCGAGGACATCGAAATTGCCAACCGCGACATGATGCGCCGCAAGTTCGAGAATCTACCCGACATCCGCGTCGGCCAGGGCATCGACGTCCATCCTTTCGAAAACGGTGACGCCGTGATTCTCTGCGGTGTCGTGATCCCGTTTGACCAGAGACTGAAGGGCCATTCCGACGCCGATGCCGCCCTGCACGCGCTGACCGATGCCATCCTGGGCGCTATTGGCGAAGGCGATATCGGCACGCATTTTCCGCCCAGCGACCCGAAATGGAAAGGCGCGCCGTCGAGCGTTTTCGTGAAACGGGCGATGGAGTTGCTGGAAGCCAAAGGCGGCCTCATCGCTAATGTCGATATCACCATCCTGGCCGAAGCGCCGAAGATCGCACCTCATGTTGCGGCGATGAAAGCGGTGCTGGCGCCCCTCCTCCGCCTTGAGCCATCGCGTATAGCCATCAAGGCCACCACCATGGAAAAACTCGGTGCCATCGGCCGCCGGGAAGGTATCATGGCCTTCGCTACAGCGACGGTGCGCCTGCCATGAGCGACAATCAATGAATTTCGATCCCGAACTCACAGCACAGGCCCAGCAGCTGATCGATCTCTGCCGCCGCAAGAGATTGATGCTGGCCACCGCCGAGAGCTGCACCGGAGGCCTCATTGCTGCCGCATTAACCTCCGTACCCGGATCATCGGAAGTTTTCGACGCCGGTTTCATCACTTATTCCAACACTGCCAAGCGGGCGATGATCGGCGTACCCGCCGCGCTGCTCGCAAAGTCCGGAGCGGTCAGCGAAGAAGTGGCACGCGCCATGGCAGAAGGTGCGCTGCGCCATTGCAAGGCTGACATCGCAATCGCCGTGACCGGTGTTGCAGGGCCGGGCGGCGGAACAGCCTCGAAACCCGTGGGCCTCGTTCATTGCGCAGCGGCCAGCCGCACCGGCCGTATTGTTCATCAGGAGCTGCGGTTGGGCGAGATCGGCCGCGGCGCGGTACGCAGCAACACGGTCCGGCACGCCCTCCAGTTAGCCTATACCTTGGCTACGGCGGAACCATAGAGCTCATGCGCCCGTGCCTCGAACGCTTTCATGACTTTACGCACCATCAGATCGAACATGCCGGAAAGGACGAATTGCAAAGTCTTGCTCTTGAGCGCGTAGTCGACGTTGAACTGAATATCGCAAGAGCCGGGACCGGTCTCCGTGAGCCGCCACTCGGCATCGAGGTGCTTGACAGGCCCTTGGGCCGAATGCGCCAGAACCAGCAGCTTTGCCTTGTCGACGGTGACAGTGCTGAGCAACGTCTCCTGAATACCAAGCTTATTGTACGTGAACTTGAGTTCAGTCTCGATCGCTTCGCGGCCATCCGCCAGGACCTCCCGGGAAAGTACCCGCGATTGCCGCACCAGCGGCAGAAACTTCTTGTAATGCGCCACGTCGCTGGAAATTGCAAAGACCTGTTCCGCGCTAAATGGAACCTTGCGGCTGATCGAGTATTTCGGCATTCATCAGTATCCAGATTGTTGGTTGCGGGCCGCCCTCAACCGGGCGAAGTCATCGCCGGCATGATGTGAAGAGCGGGTAAGCGGAGTCGCGGCGACCATCAGGAAACCCTTGGAATAGGCGATGGTTTCATAGCCCTTGAATTCATCGGGGGTCACGAAGCGGTCGATCGCCGCGTGCTTCCGGGTCGGCTGCAGATATTGCCCGATCGTGATGAAATCGATTGCGGCCGAACGCATGTCGTCCATCACCTGCATCACCTGCTCGCGCGTTTCGCCAAGGCCAACCATGATGCCCGACTTGGTGAACGTCAGGGGATCGAGCTCCTTCACTCTCTGCAGGAGGCGGAGGGAATGGAAGTAACGGGCACCAGGCCGGATCTTGAGATAAAGCCCGGGCACGGTTTCGAGGTTGTGGTTAAACACATCGGGCCTGGCCTCGACAACTTGTTCGAGGGCGCCATCCTTCTTGAGGAAATCCGGCGTCAGCACTTCGATGGTGGTCAAGGGCGAGGCCGCCCGGATGGCGCGGATGGTGCGGGCAAAATGCCGGCCCCCGCCGTCGGCGAGGTCATCGCGGTCAACCGAGGTGATGACAGCGTGCATCAGTCCCATGCGGGCGATAGCATCGGCGACCTTCTCAGGCTCATCGGCAGTCAAAGCGTCCGGCATGCCGGTCTTCACATTGCAGAAGGCGCAGGCCCTGGTGCAGGTGTCGCCCATGATCATGAAGGTGGCATGCTTCTTCGACCAGCATTCCCCGATATTGGGGCAGCCCGCCTCCTCGCACACGGTGACGAGCTTGTTGTCGCGGACGATTTTCTGAGTCTCGGCATAAACTGCCGACCCGGGTGCCTTCACCCGGATCCACTCGGGTTTCTTGAGCACCGGCGTATCGGGTTTATGCGCCTTTTCAGGATGCCGCAGCTTGATCGAGGTGTCGAGGAGCGTGACCATCGCTATTAGCGGTTGCGAACCAGTTTCACGACGAACAACAACAGGATGGCACCCGCCGCAGCGACGATGAGATTGCCAAGGAACCAGCCCGAAAACAGCTCGCCCATCCTGATACCCAGCGCATTGGCCAGAAAAGCGCCAATATAGGAGCCGATAATGCCGACTATGATGTTCATGATGATACCCTGGTCGGTCTTCATCACTTTTTCTGCAATCCAGCCTGCGATACCGCCGATCAGCAGCGTGCCGATCCAGCCCACGCCGCCGCCCAAATCCATGAGACTGTTCATATTACTAGCCCCTTCCCGTTTCGAGTGAACGGCAATGATATGGCCCAGCGGTCCCGGCGTATCAAGAATATTCCGAGAGAGGTTTTGGCGGCAGTTATTTGGACCAGAACTCGAGGGTCTTCTTCTGCTGTTCCGGTGTCTGCTTGATCTCCGGCATGCCACCTGCTGCGGCAAAGATCAGCCCCGACCCCAGGGGAATCGGGTGAAGGAACTCATGCTGCGACAAGGCTGGCGAGATATTCGTCGTCCCAGCCTGCGGTTTTGCGGCGCAAGCGAATGGAATCCTTTCCCGGAGCCTTGCGGGTGAGATTGTAGGCGATGTGCCTGCA
>JANPCS010000147.1:0-3165 GCA_031431065.1 Hyphomicrobiales bacterium
GCCGCCGGTCGGGGATTGCCGCGAAATGATCGAGCAAAAGCCGCAGGCTTGGCGCAGGCAATAGAGCTTCCATGGAACCCTCCCGAATCAATCGACCCGGAACAATCGCCCGCAACTCGCCGAAACGGAATCCCTCCGATCTTCGTCAATCGAAAAATCGCGTTAACCTGAACTCGGTGCCCTGGCTCCGCATGGCAGCCTGTTGCATACCCTGCCCAACCGGGCATACAATCGCCGAAGACTCTAAAAGCTGCTGGATGAAAGATCGGTGGCAGGTCAAGGTAATGGTGGGCAAGTGAAACGGCCGGGCAATAATCCAAAGAGGCGAATTGCGCTCCCCGATTGCATGACAGAAAAGCAGAGGAAAGAATTGGCCCATTGCGTTGAATATGTGCCGAGCGGCCATCACAAGAAGAATCCCGGCGACTATGGTCTGGAGCGGACAAACCCGCGCCCAACAAAATCCTTATGTGACGCCCTCCGAATTATCCAATTGGCGGAAGCCAAAGCAATGATTTCTAAAGGAATTATCCTTGGAGTGTTCAGCGATTTCTTCTTCGCCAAGCATCCAAAGTACATTTGGTGTGTTGGAGATGATGGCGAAGTTTATGAAGCAAAAACCAATTCCGTGACACCCGGGGTGTATCATGACTATCGTCTTGAAGAAGAAGACAGTATGCGCGAATATATAAAGAAGACATGGAAAGCACGATGCCCGACCAATGGTCTATAACGCCTAAGTGGGAGCAACTCGATTCTGGTAGCCCAGAAGAGCGGGCATGCTTTGCTTCGCTTGCAATAGGATTCCACAATATCTGGCTAACGGAGGGCCTCGACGTATTTGCGAATAGCGTCAGAAAAGCGCCAAGGCTCTCAGCATACCATCTAGCAGAATGGATGGCCTGGAATTGGTGGCGGCTTCGCTGGGAGCCGAGATCATCTGCAGAGCATTGGGCTTCATCTCACAAGATGGCAGCGATCGGTGGCGGATACATTTGGCCAAGTATCACCATTTTTTCTGACGGCGAACGAATTGCTCTGATTGCAAAGCCCACAGAGGCGCGTCTACAAACGCCATTTCGATATATTGCTGACGTTGCTGCTGTACTTCCAGCCTCTAAATTCGAGTCGGGCCTAGATGCCTTTGTTGAACAGGTTCTACAACGACTCGACACCGAAGACATTCGTAATAGTAATCTTGAGGACGTATGGAAGGGCGTGACCGAAGAGCGTCAGACGCCGGCGCTAGCTCGCGCTAGGAAGCTTGAAGCACTCTTGGGACAAGAGCCCGACGAATCAAATCCGGAAGTTTTGAAACAGCTCATGGACAGTGCAGAGGAACTGAGTGTTGGTGCAGTAGAAGAAATTGCCGCCGATCATATCTCAATTGGGAAAATAACGACAGCCCAGCAACTACATGAAATTGCCGAGGAAAAAGGATATGATGCTACGCCGCGCGATGCGGTGCGATTGGCTCCCGGCGCAGGCTTGCCGCACAAAGGTGGAGTGCCAGCATGGAGGTATGGCGCAGCAGCGGCAAAACTCTTGCGTGAGCAAGAAAAGTTGGATGGCCAACCCATTTCCAATACTCAGCTTGCACAATTCGCCGGAATTCAGAGGGTTGCGCTCGATGATCGTATGGCCCTCAGCACATTTTCATTTGCTTTTGACGAGAGTCCGGCCCGCAGCCGCATAGTCTTGAGGTCCAAGTGGGAAACGGGACGACGATTTGAGCTTGCGCGGCTATTAGGTGATCGGATCGCGAGAGACGAGGTTGGCAAGTTATTGCCTGCAACTCGCGCTTACACTTACAGACAGAAGGTGCAACGATCCTTTGCGGCAGAATTCTTGAGCCCATTCGAGATGGTCGTTGAAATGCTTGCGGGCGACTATTCGATGGAAAATCAGCAAGAAGTTGCTGAGTATTTCAACGTATCCCCCATCACGATTAGTACCTTGCTAGTAAATCACGGAAAGCTTGAGCGAGAAGAGTTTAGCGAAATTGAATCGGTAGCTGCCGCATAGCGTCTTCGAAATCGTAGGTCTCATGCTGTAGCCGTCGCGGTTGGAATTGGCCCGCGATTGCAGCAAGTTGTAGATAGAACTACGTAGAAAAGGCAGAGGCCGGAGAGTAACGTACTCTCCGGCCCGTGACTATGTCAGGTCTGGTGCCGCGATCAAGCCACCGAGGCGAGGATTTTCGGCAGCTTGTCGGTGAAAATCTCGTCGATCTGGTTCTCGGTGATCATCAAGGGCGGCGACAGGGCGATGGTATCCGCCGTGATGCGCACCATCATGCCGGCATCATGGAAGCCGTTCTCCATGGCCTTGTAGGCCCTCAGACCCGGCGAACCTTCAATCGGCTTCAAGTCGATGGCCGCCACCAGGCCGATGGTACGGATGTCCTCGACCAGCGGATGCTCCTTAAGCGTGAAGGCGGCGTCGGCCCAGACATTCTCGAGCTTCCTGGCGTTTTCGAACAGGCCCTCGTCGCGGTAGAGGTCCATGCAGGCGACAGCGGCGGCGGCCGCCATCGGGTGGCCGGTATAGGTATAGCCATGGAACAGTTCGATGACATGATCCGGGCCATTCATGAACTGGTCGTAAATGCCCTGCCTGACCATGCAGCCGCCCATCGGAACGGTGCCGGAGGTGACACCCTTGGCGAAGGTCAGGATATCCGGAACGACTCCGAAACGTTCAGCGGCAAAGGCGTGGCCCAGCCTGCCGAATCCGGTGATGACCTCGTCAAAAATCAGCAGAATGCCGTGCTTGGTGCAAATGTCACGCAGGCGTTTCAAATAACCCTTGGGTGGCGGCAGCACGCCGGTGGAGCCGGCCATCGGCTCGACAATGATGGCGGCGATGGTCGAGGCATCGTGCAGCGCCACCATGCGCTCGAGGTCTTCGGCCAGATGCGCGCCCCATTCGGGCTCGCCACGGGTAAAGGCCTGTTCCTTGCGGTTATAGGTATGCGGCAGGTGATCGACGCCGGCCAGCAAGGCGCCGAACCACTTGCGGTTGGAAACAATGCCGCCGACCGAGATGCCGCCGAAGTTCACGCCATGGTAGCCACGCTCACGGCCGATCAGGCGGGTGCGGCTGCCTTCGCCCCGGGCGCGATGATAGGCCAGGGCGATTTTCAGCGCCGTATCGGCGGCTTCG
>JANPCS010000148.1:0-7223 GCA_031431065.1 Hyphomicrobiales bacterium
CGCCGCGACGCGCAAAGACGTCGAGCGCCTGTGGGAAGTTTGCCAGATCCCCGACTACCGCAACATCTCGAATTCCGAGCATGCCGCCATCGTTTCGAAAATCTATCACTTCCTGCAGACCGGCAAGGGCGTCATCGACGAGGACTGGTTCGTGCGCCAGCTGAAGTTCTGCGAGAACACCCATGGCGACCTCGACACGCTCTCCAACCGCATCAGCCACGTCCGTACCTGGACCTTCGTTGCTAACCGTGCCGACTGGCTGAAAGCACCTCTCTATTGGCAATCCTACGCGAGAGAGATAGAGGACAAGCTGTCGGACGCCTTGCATGAGCGCCTGACGCAGCGATTTATCGACCGCCGTACCAGTGTGCTGATGAAGCGCCTGGCCCAGAAGGAAGAATTGATGTCGAGTGTTGAGGACGACGGCGCCATCCATGTGGAAGGCGAATATGTGGGCCGCATCAAGGGCTTTGTCTTCGTGGCCGACGGCACGGCGGAAGGTGCCGAAGCCCGCGCCCTGAAGGCCGCTGCCCTGCAGGCGGTGGCAGCCGAGATCCTGGCGAGGGCCAAGGCCGTGTCGGCCTCCTCCGACACGGCCCTCAAGCTCAGCCGCAATGGCGAGATCGTCTGGAACAATGCCGCCATCGGCAAGCTGGAGCCCGGCGCATCTCTGCTGAAGCCCCGCGCCAGCGTGCTGGCGGGCGACCAGCCCTCGGGCAGCGACCGCGAGGAAGTCCAGACCCGGTTGCAGAAATTCGTCGATCGTCACATTGCCGCAACCCTCGAACCGCTGCTCAAGCTCGAAGAGGGTGATGGCCTCGAGGGCATCGCCCGCGGCATCGCTTTCCGCCTGGTCGAGACGCTCGGTGTGCTGGCCCGTAACGAAGTGACGGAGGAAGTGAAAAGCCTGTCACAGGAGGACCGCGCCAAACTGCGAGGCCTCGGCGCGCGCTTTGGTGCCTTCAATCTCTACGTGCCACTCCTGTTGAAGCCGGCCGCCACCGAACTCCGCCTGCTGCTGTGGGCTTTGCAGCTGCAGAAGGACGGCAAGCTCGATCCCGCCAACCTGCCCCAGCCCCCCGGCCAGGGCCTGACCTCGGCGGTGTTCGACCGCACCACCCCCAAGGGCTTCTATGGCGTCTGCGGCTATCGCATTTGCGGCAGCCGTGTCGTGCGCATCGACATGCTCGAACGCCTGGCCGACATGATCCGCGAACGGGTGTTCTGGCGCCCGCGCTTTCCCGAGGAACCGCGGCCCGCGGGCTCGGTTGAAGGCGGCGGCTTCATGGTGGTGGCTGACATGATGTCGCTGGTCGGCTGTTCCGGCGAGGATTTCCTGGGGATCATCAAGAGCCTCGACTTCCGCATGCAGAAAAAGATGGTGAAGCGCCCGGTGGCCAGCCCCGTACCGGCCGCTGTGCCCGAAACATCCGCGGAAGTTGTTGCAACAGAGGTTCCGGCGATCGCCGAACCCGTTACCGAGCCGGTGGCCGAAATGCCGAGTGAGCCCGCTCTCCTCGAAGCGGCCCCTCTCCTCGAAGCGGCCCCCGAAGCTGCGAGCGAAACGGCGCCCGCCGTTAAAGCTGACGCGGCACCCGAGGCTGCGGCGGAACAACCTGCCGATCCCGAAGTGCCGGCGGAAGAGGTCGAGATCGAGGTGTGGTGGCCCAAGGACACAGGTCCCTTCCGCCACCGCCCCGCGCGCGCGCCACAGCCCAACAGCCGCCCGCCGCCGCGCGCGGCTAACACTGATGTGAAACCCACCGAGCCCGGAGAAGCGAGGCCCGAGGGTGAAAAGCGCTCCTTCCGTCCCCGGCGCGATCACCGCCCGCGGCGCGAGGACAAGCCCGCGGTCCAGACGGCTGAACCGAATTCGCAGGGCGAACACCAGCCACCGGCTGAACGTGCCGCCCGGAACGAGTTCAAACCGCGCCGCGAAGGTGGTAAGCCCCGTTTCGACAAGCCGAAGTTCGAGAAGCCGAAGTTCGAGGAACGCCAGCCGCGGCCCGAAAAACCCATGGACCCGCTTTCACCCTTCGCCGTTCTGGGGGTGCTGAAGGAGAAGCTTGCCGGCAAGTGACCAGAACCGCGACGGTGACAACCGCCTGCGCCTCGACAAGTGGCTGTGGGTCGCTCGTGTCGTGAAGACCCGCGAGGATGCCCAGCGCCTGGTCGAAACCGGCCACGTCCGCATTAACCGCAACAAGGTGACAAAGCCCGGGCACGCGGTGAGACCGGGAGATGTGCTGACCATTGCCCTCAACACTCGCGTGCTGGTCCTTGAAGTCACTGCCTTCGCTCAGCGCCGGGGTGACGCCGCCGCTGCGCGGCTGCTTTACCGCGAAGCCGGGGCTGTCATGCCGCCACCGGAGAGCCACCCGCCGCAAAAAGAGGATGCAAGCGGCGGTGGAAGTTGCTAGACAACCGTTCGGTTTAAAGAACGGTTGAGCTGCAATGACCTACGTCGTCACCGAAAACTGCATCAAGTGCAAGTACATGGACTGCATTGAGGTGTGCCCCGTGGATTGCTTCTACGAGGGTGAGAACATGCTGGTCATCCACCCTGACGAGTGCATCGATTGCGGCGTATGCGAGCCCGAATGCCCGGCCGACGCCATCAAGCCCGATACCGAGCCCGGCCTCGAATCCTGGCTGGCGCTCAACACCGAATATGCGGCTAAATGGCCCAACATCACCGCCAAGAAGGATGCGCCCAGCGACGCCAAGGCGTTTGACGGCGTCGAGGGCAAGCTCGCCAAGTTCTTCTCCCCCAACCCCGGCGAAGGCGACTAAACCCGGCCTGGGCTGCCCGATTGCCGCATGAGCCCCATGCTCGCAACGCAAGTTGGCCTTGCAAATGGACAATTTGAATTAACCTTATCCACCGGATTCATCCGTGTGCGGCTTAAGATTCTGCCGTGCACGGACATGTCGGACTTTAAAATTGCCTAAACTTGTGATATTTAGGTGACGATGAGTACGCAAACCGAATTGGATGCTGAGAGCCGGGCCGCAGAGCTCGGATTTTTTTCGCACTGAAGCCGGCAGTCGACCCATACCTTGCGAACGGGGCTTGAGGGCGCCCTTCCGGTAGGTTCAACGGCAGGGAGCGGAATAGCAGGCGGGTCTGCAGGAGACACGTGCGCCGGGGTCGTGGCGTACCGGCCGTCCGCCTATTTGCCGCATTCGAGGCGCATACTCCAACCTATTGGGCATAAGGCGAAGGACATATAATGACAAAAGCCAAGACAAAGACCGCAGCCACAAAGAAGCCCGCGGCAAAGGCCAAGATCAAGCAGGCCCCGAAAAAGACGGCAAGCGCCGCCAAGGCCAAGCCCGCCGCTGCCAGGGCTGCCTCCAAGACCACCGCCAAGTCCGTCGGAGCCAGGCCTGCTGCAGGCAAGCCAGCCGCCGCAAAACCCGCGGCCGCCAAACCTGTAGCCGCCAAGCCTGTAGCCGACAAGCCTGTAGCCGCCAAGCCTGTAGCCGCCGCCAGGTCCAGCGCCGCCAAGCCTGCTCCAGAGGCCAAGAAGGCGGCTGAACCGAAGGCCCCGGCTCCGCAGCGCATGGCGCCCCAGCAGCGCGCCGCACCGCCGCATGTTCCGATGTCCGCCTCGAGGCCTGCCATGTCCGGCCCGGTGGTCAGCACCCCTGCTGCCAAGAAGCTGGTGTTCAAGGTTGGTGAGCTCGTCGTCTATCCGGCCCACGGGGTTGGCAGGATCATCCAGATCGAGGAGCAGGAGATCGCCGGCGCCAAGCTCGAGCTCTATATCGTCGATTTCGAGAAGGAAAAGCTGCGCCTCAAGGTGCCAACCGGCCGCGCCGAGCAGAAGGGCATGCGCCGCCTGTCCGACAAGACCCAGATTGACAGCGCCCTCAAGATCCTCAAGGGACGTGCCCGCATCAAGCGCACCATGTGGTCGAGGCGTGCCCAGGAATATGACGCCAAGATCAACTCGGGCGACATCATGGCCGTGGCCGAAGTGGTGCGCGATCTCTACCGCTCCGAGCGCCAGCCCGAGCAGTCCTATTCCGAGCGTCAATTGTTCGAACAGGCGCTTGACCGCATGGCCCGCGAAATCGCCGCCGTCCGCAAGATGGACGACGACATGTCGATCAAGGAACTGGAAGACTACCTCGCCAAGAATGCCAGGCGCGCACCTGTTGCCGGCGACAAGGTCGAAGAAGACGTGCCAGCCGAAGAAGCCGCATAAGGCTTCGCTCTCCACGGCCGACGATTACCAGACCCGGCGGCAACGCCGGGTCTTTTCTTTGTCCGCGACTTCGCCCTATAAGGCAGCAGCGCACGTCCCGGTAGCTCAGCAGGATCGAGCACAGGTTTCCTAAACCTGGGGTCAGGGGTTCGAATCCCTTCCGGGACGCCAGCGCGCCATGGTCCATACTTTTGCCTAGAGCAACCGGCGGTCGGTTGACCGCCGATAAGTTGCTCAAGCACTTTGAATCTGGCGCATCTTTTCTCTCTCAAGTGATTCCACTTGCTCGTCCGATGCGCTAGACGGTTTCCAATCTCTCGCGTGCAGCGCTTGCCAGGAATGCCGATCTGGTCAGGCCGCGCCGGGCGGCTTCCGCGTCGATGGCTTCCAGTAGGCCGGCGTCGAAGGTGAGATTGGCGCGCACCGTGCGCCCGGAATCCAGCACCACGGGAATGATGACGGCGGCCTCGTTGCGGCCTGTGTCGATTTTCTCGGCCTTGACGAGTTGCGCGACGGTGCGCGGGTTGGGAACGGCCTCACCCTTGGAGCGCTTGTGGGCGATCCACTCGCGCGCCGCGGACATGGCATCGGTCATCGCTGCTTCGGCGGTTGTCCCGCCGCCATAGCAGCCGGGAAGGTCCGGTATGCGCACCCCCCAAGCCTTGCCTTTGCCATCGAGAATGCCGACGTAGTGGGCCATCAGTTCCATCCTGCCTTTTTGGCGATATCGCGCGCCACGCCGGGCGAAAGTTCGCGGTGACGCGGCACAATCAACGTCACTGCCGGGTGCGATGGGTTCTCGAACTTGTCATGGCTTCCGCCATGCACCATGCGCCAGCCCTCGCGTTCCAGCCGGGCAATGACTTTCCGCGTGTTGGTTTCATTGCCCATGGCTGCCAATGTATGTCAGCGTACGTCAAAGGTCAATAACGGATACGCATTATAATGCACGGAGAGGAGCCCGCCAACTTAATCCGGGTGGTGGCAGGCCACCGCGTGGCCGCCGGTTGCGGCGAGCGCTGGCAGTTCTGTTTGGCAGCGCGCGCTGGCCTTTGCGCAGCGCGCCGCGAAGGCGCAGCCGGGGCCGAGATCGAAGGGGCTTGGCACTTCGCCGGTGAGCGGCTCGATCCGCCGCCGCTTCTTGGGATCGGGCTCAAAGGTGCTGTCGAGCAGCGTCCGCGTATAGGGATGGCGGGCGGTGGCATCGGTGCTGGGCAGGACTTCGACGACCCGGCCCAGATACATCACCAGAACCTCGTCGCAGAAATACTTGATCAGCGAGAGATCGTGGGAAATGAAGACATAGGTAAGGCCGAGGTCGCTTTGCAGTTGCTCCAGCAGTCCGATGATCTGGGCCTGCACTGAGACATCGAGCGATGCGGTGGGTTCGTCCAGCACCACCAGCGAGGGTTTGAGTGCCAGGGCCCGGGCGATGCCGACACGCTGCTTCTGCCCGCCGGAAAGCTGATGCGGAAAACTCGAAGCCAGTTTTTCGTTCATGCCGACCATCTGTAGCATCGCGGCGATGGTTGTTATCTTGTCCGAGGACGAAAGCCGCTTGCCCTGGATGTGGAAGGGCTCGGTGATGGCATCGGCCACCGTATAGCGCGGATCGATTGCCGAATAGGGATCCTGAAACACCATCTGCATGCGGGCCCGCAGCTTTCGCATGTTGTCAGGCGATTGCTTCAGGAGATCCAGGCCGTCAAAGGAAAGCGCTCCGGACGTGGGCTCGATCAATCGCAGAATCATCCGGGCCAGCGTCGACTTTCCGCAGCCCGATTCGCCGACAACACCAACCGCCTTGCCCTTGGCGACATCGAACGACACATCGTTCACCGCATACATCTTGCGCAACGGGCCGAACATGCCGCGCCGATTGCTGAAGCGCTTCGTCAGTCCACGGACTTCCAGCAATGCGGTGGTCATGGCGGCGCGTCGGCAAAGTGACAAGCAGCGGCACTGCCGAGGTTGGCAACGAAGTCCGGCACAGTGGTCTTGCAGATCGCCTCGGCTCTGTGGCAGCGCGGATGAAAACGGCAGCCCGCCGGATATTGCGCGACGGTCGGCACGGTGCCCTCGATTCCCTTCAGCCGGTATGAGCCCGTAACACCTCGCGGAATGCAGCCGATCAGCGCTTGCGTATAGGGATGGCGGGGATTGTCGAAGATCGCGCCAACCGTGCCGCGCTCGATGGCCGTTCCCGCATACATGACCGCCACCTTGTCGCAGGTCTGGGCGACGACGCTCATGTCATGGGTGATCAGCAGCAGGCTGAGGTCGCGGCTTTTGACCAGTTCACTCAACAGCCGGATGATCTGCGCCTGAACCGTGACGTCGAGAGCGGTAGTTGGCTCATCGGCAATCAGCAGATCGGGATCGGCGGCCAGCGCCATGGCAATGACGATGCGCTGTTTCATGCCGCCCGACATCTGGTGCGGATAGAGATGATAGATGGCCTTTGGCTCAGGAATGCGCAATTCGCCGAGCAGCGAGACCGTGCGTTCCATCGCCGCCTGCTTCGAGAGGCCAAGATGCAATCGCGAGACCACGTCAACCTGCGGGCCGATTTTCTTCAGGGGATCAAGCGAGGTCATGGGGTTTTGGGTGATCAGCCCGATCTTTCCGCCACGGAGTTTGCGATATTCATTCTCCGCGAGACCAACCAGCTCCTGACCGTTGAAGGTGATCGAGCCCAACGTCGTCCGCCCGCCGATGCGCGGCAGGAGCCCCATGATGGTCATGGCGGTCAGCGACTTTCCCGAGCCCGATTCTCCGACCACACCCAAGATTTCGCCCCTTGTCAGTTCGAAGGACACATTGGCAAGTGGCGCCACCGCGCCAATGGCGACGCTCAAGTTCTCGACGCGCAAAATGTTGTTCATGAGCCTCGCACCCGGTCACGAATGTCCAGTGCACGGATCAATGCGTCGCCAAACAGGTTGACGGCGATGACCGTGATGGCGACGGCAAGACCCGGGAAGATGATGACCCACGGCGCGATAAACA
>JANPCS010000149.1:0-2163 GCA_031431065.1 Hyphomicrobiales bacterium
CGAACGCATCCTCGGGCCCTATGTGAAGAACCTGCGTCTCTTGGGCATCAACGCCTCCATACGCACGATCGACGCTGCCCAGTACCAGCGCCAGCAAGAGAGCTATGACTTCGACATCATCTCGAGCCGTTTCTCGGCCGGCCTGACACCCGGAGACGTTTTGCGCATTTTTTTCGGTTCGGATTCCGCCACGAGGCCCGGCACCTACAATATGTCCGGTGTCGCGTCCCCGGCAATCGATGCGCTCATCGACAAGATCGTTGAAGCCACCACGCGGGAGGAATTGAACACCGCCGGCCGGGCCCTCGATCGTGTTCTGCGCGCCGAAATCTTCTGGGTTCCCAACTGGCACAAAGGCCGTTATTGGGTGGCGCACTGGGACAAGTTCGGCCGGCCCGCCATCAAGCCCAAATACGACCGTGGCATCGTCGATACCTGGTGGTATGACGAAGCCAAGGCATCGCGAATCGCCAACGGAAACTGATTCCCCTTCATGGGCGCCTATATTCTCAAACGTATCCTGCTGATGATTCCGACGCTTCTCGGCATCATGCTCATGACGTTTGCGGTCATCCAGTTTGTCCCCGGCGGGCCGATCGAACAGGTCATTGCCAAGATGCAGGGCACCGGCACGGATTCAACCGCCAGGATCGGCGGCAATGCCGGCAACGAGGCAGGCGGCAACGATCAATCAATTGGCATCGGAGGAGAGTCCGCCGCAATCAAGTACCGTGGCGCGCAAGGACTCGACCCGGAATTCATCAAGGATCTAGAGCGCCAGTTCGGCTTCGACAAGCCAGCCCACGAGCGCTTCCTCCTGATGATCGGCAACTATCTGACCTTCGATTTCGGCGAAAGCTATTTCCGTGACCGTACAGTCGTCAGCCTCATCATCGAGAAGATGCCGGTTTCGATTTCCTTGGGATTGTGGATCACCTTGATCCAATATCTCGTTTCGATTCCGCTGGGCATCCGCAAGGCCGTCAATGACGGCAGCCCTTTCGACATCTGGACCTCGACACTGATCACCATCGGCTACGCCGTCCCGAGTTTCATATTTGCCATCATGCTGATCATCCTCTTCGCAGGCGGCAGCTATTACAGCTTCTTCCCGCTGCGCGGCCTGACATCGGACAATTTTTCCACGCTGAGCCTCTGGGGCAAGTTGGTTGACTATGCCTGGCACATGACCCTGCCATTGATCGCCATCGGCATTGGAGCCTTCGCGACAACCACCATGCTGACCAAGAACTTCTTTCTCGATGAGATCAGGAAGCAATATGTTGTAACAGCCCGCGCCAAAGGCCTGAACGAACGCCAGGTGCTTTACGGTCACGTCTTCCGCAACGCCATGCTGTTGGTGATCTCCGGCTTTCCCGGTGCTTTCCTCGGCGCCTTCTTCGCAGGCTCTCTTCTCATTGAACAAGTTTTTTCGCTCGATGGCCTTGGCTATCTCTTTTTCAAAGCGGCGCTCGACCGCGATTATCCCATCATCTTCGCCAACCTCTACATTCTAACGCTTGTGGGGCTGTTGATCGGTCTCGTTTCCGATCTCATGTATACCTGGATTGATCCTCGCATCGATTTTGAACGGCGGGATGTCTAGCCCATGAGCCTCTTTAACCCTTCCGCACTGAACCGCCGCAGATGGGCCCTGTTCAATCAGAACCGCCGTGGGGCATGGTCGTTCTGGATCTTCGTGGTACTCTTCGTGCTCTCCCTGTTTGCACCGTTCATTTCCAATGACCGTCCGATCCTTGCATCCTACAAGGGAGAGATTCTTTTTCCGGTTTTCGTGAATTATCCCGAGTCCAAGTTTGGTGGTTTTCTGGCCCGAACTGACTTCCGGGATCCGGTCAACCAGGAAGAAATCGCGGCCAATGGCTGGATGATCTGGCCGCCCATCCGCTACTCATACAGCACCGTCAACAATGAGCTGCCGCGCCCTGCGCCCTCTCCGCCGGTTTACAAACTCACCCGCGACGAGGCCTGTGCCAAATACCCTGCCGGCGCAAGTGATCCCAACTGCAACTTCGGCAACATGAATTGGCTGGGAACCGATGACGGAGGCCGCGATGTAGTCGCCCGCGTGATCTATGGGTTTCGAATTTCGGTGGCGTTCGGCCTTATTCTGACACTCATATCGTCAATCATCGGCATGGC
>JANPCS010000150.1:0-2482 GCA_031431065.1 Hyphomicrobiales bacterium
GGACCGGCCTCATGCATTTCACCGACATTTTCGTGAAGCGCCCGGTCCTGGCGACCGTGGTCAGCCTTCTCATCCTGCTGGCCGGCCTCCAGGCGGTGCTGCAACTGCCGATCCGCCAGTTCCCGGAAGTCTCGGATACCAAGATCGAGATCACCACCGTCTATCCCGGCGCCAATGCCGATCAGATCAAGGGCTTCATCACCACGCCGCTGCAACAGGCCGTGGCCTCGACCGAAGGCGTCGACATCATCGAATCGAGGTCGGCGCAGAACGTTTCCACCATCACCTTGAAGCTCAGACTCGATGCCAACGCCGACCGGGCGCTGGCCGACGTGCTGTCGAAGGTCAACGAGGTCAAGGGCGTGCTGCCGGACGAGGCCAATGACCCGGTGGTGAAGCGCACCACGGGCTCGGGCTTCGCGCTGATGTATATCAGCTTCAAGAGCGAGCAGATGTCGTCGCCGCAGATTTCGGATTATCTCGACCGCGTCGTGAAGCCCAAGCTGCAGGCCATCAACGGCGTTGCCGCCGCCGACATCCTGGGCGGCGCCACATTCGCCATGCGCGTCTGGCTCAATCCCGACAAGATGGCCTCGCTCGGCATCACGCCGGTCGATGTGCGTCTGGCGCTTGCCGCCAACAACTTCTCGACGGCGGCGGGCGAAGTCAAAGGCGATTTCACCCAGAAGAACATCAACGCCCAGACGTCGCTCGAAACGCCCGAGCAATTTGCCAATCTGGTGATCACCACGCGCGGCGACACGGTGATCCGTTTGGGCCAGGTCGCCACTATTGACCTGGGGCCCGAGAATTATGGCTCGAGTTCGGCATTCGATGGCCTCAAGGCCGTGTTCATGGGCATTCAGACCTCGCCCGACGCCAATCCCTTGACCGTCATCAAGAGCGTGCGCGAGGCGATGCCGGAAATCCAGCGCGTGCTTCCCACCGGACTCGAGGCCAACATCGCCTATGACGCGACCGAGTTCATCAACGCCTCGATCTGGGAAGTCGGATTGACGCTGCTGGAAGCCGGCGCCATCGTCATCGTCGTCATCTTCCTGTTCCTCGGCAATGTCCGCTCCACCATCATTC
Organism: Hyphomicrobiales bacterium; assembly: GCA_031431065.1. Classification (GTDB taxonomy): domain Bacteria; phylum Pseudomonadota; class Alphaproteobacteria; order Rhizobiales; family Aestuariivirgaceae; genus Aestuariivirga. Next base: position 1,093 of record JANPCS010000150.1, read on the forward strand.
CGGTGGTCACAATTCCGCTGTCGCTGATCGGCGTCGCCCTGGTGCTGGTGGCCTTTGGTTATTCGATCAACCTGCTGACGCTGCTGGCCCTGGTTCTCGCCATCGGCCTTGTCGTCGATGACGCTATCGTCGTGGTCGAGAACATCCATCGCCTTATTGAAAGCGGCATGAAGCCGTTTGACGCGGCGATCAAGGGGGCGCGTGAAATCACCGGCCCGGTCATCGCCATGACCATCACGCTGGCCACCGTCTATGTGCCGATCGGATTCACCTCGGGCCTCACCGGCGCGTTGTTCCGCGAGTTTGCCTTCACGCTGGCCGGTGCGGTTATCGTGTCAGGCGTCATCGCGCTGACGCTGTCGCCGATGATGACGTCGAAACTCTTGAAGCCGCATGCCGAGCTCAGCTGGTTCGGCAGATTTGTCGAGCGCGCCTTCGGCGGATTGCAGCGCTTCTACCGCCGCCGCCTCGATGGCGCCATCAAGCAGCGCGCGGTGTTCGCGTGGATCGCCGTGCTCACCATCGGACTGTCCACCGTGCTCTATGGCGCCATCAATCGCGAGTTGGCGCCGACCGAAGACCAGGGCGTCATCTTCGCCTTCGTCAACGCGCCCGAGCATACCAATCTCGACTATCTCACAACTTACACCGACAATCTGACGGAGACTTTCCTCAAGATTCCGGAAAAGCAGAATCTCTTCGCCATCAATGGATTTCCCAACGGCCACTCGGCCTTCATGGGGCTGATCCTCAAGCCCTGGGGCGAACGCCAGCGCTCGGACTTGTCGGTGATGGGCGAGTTGCAGGGTAAGTTCGCCGCGGTATCGGGCGTCAACATCTTCGCCACCGCACCTTCCGCCATTCCGGTCGGCGCCGGCGATCTGCCGGTCGAGTTCGTGCTGACTTATCCGGGCGACTATACGCGGCTCGCCGAAGTGCTGGAGACCTTGAAGCAGGAGGCCATGAAGTCCGGCCTATTCATCTTCACCAACGCGGACTTGCGTTTCCAAACGCCGCAGGTGGAGCTTGTCGTCGACAAGGACCGTGCGAATAAACTTGGCATCACCATGCAGGAAATCGGCGCCACGCTGGCAACGCTGCTGGGCGGCAACAATGTCAACCGCTTCACGGTGCAGGGCCGCAGCTACCAGGTCATCCCGCAAGTGCCGCGCGGCGAGCGTGCGACGGTCGACCAGATCATGCAGTTCCGCGTGCGCGCCGCCGATGGCGCGATGGTGCCGCTGTCGTCCTTCACCAGTGTCGGCCAGTCGGTGCAGCCCAACGGGCTTGCCACCTTCCAGCAGCTCAATTCCGCCATGCTGCAGGGCGTGCCGTTTCCCGGCCGCACGGTGGGCGAGGCGCTGACCTTCCTGCAACAGAAGGCCGACGA
>JANPCS010000151.1:0-1696 GCA_031431065.1 Hyphomicrobiales bacterium
CGTCGAAATCGGTATCGAACCCCTTGGCGATGGTCAAAAGCTTCAGCCCCCCCACCGACTGCGCCAGAAGATGCGCCTGCACGGCGGGCCAGCGGCCCTCGTCCTTCGGGAGCGCCCGGCGGCCCGAATCCTCGACCTCCATGAGGTACACCACCGGCACGTTCATCTGGCTGTCATAGACCCCCCAATGGATCAGGAACCGCCGCCGCCCGCCGTCGAGATCGGCCAGCCACTGCGCCTGCGGATGCATCTGGGCGAAATAAAGCCCGCCCCTGACCAGCGCCTCATAGTAAAGCCGCTGCGACAGGGCGTATTGCAACTGCACCGGCACCTTGCGCTCGCCGACGATGACCCGGACCATCTCGTCCTTGAGCTTGCCCGCCTCCGGCAGCCCTTGCAGATGCAGCGCCGCCTGTGCGGCGTCGTTAGCCATCGTGACGATTTCCTGAAACACCGGAAAACCGCTTTCATGCAGATCAATGGTCAGATGTTTCTGCCCGATCCCCTCGAGCCGCCCCGAGACCAGATATTTCAGGCTCAGCGCCCGGAAGCTCGCGGCAATCGCCCCGACATAGCCTTCCAGCACATCGCTGTCCAAAGGCGAGATCGAGCGTTCCGCCTCCATCTCCTCGGCCACGCCGATCAGCATGCCGGTGATCCGTCCGAACTTGGCGAAATAGCGCCGCGCCGCGAGGTCGTCGTCCAGTTCCTTGTGGTCAGTGGTCAGGTCAAGGTCGGGCATTCACTTCTGTTCCTGAAAATCCGACGCACCGGCGTACCATGCGAAAAACGGATCGGTTCGAATATACGACACACTCCGACGAATGCTTGGGTGCCGATCCTGAAAGGCGAGAAGAAAAGCAAAACTCAATCGGCCACATGCGCGGCATAAAACGAGATAGATGAGAACCAAGAGCGCCAGTACGAATACCGTCATTGTAGCGCCATCAAGGAGATCGCAGGTCCGCTTGGATTGCTCTCGGTCCCAAGCGCACACAAGTGGCTGCACATAGGACATCGAGTAGGCCACACCAGCGAGGCCAAGCCCCACCGCGAGAGCGACACCGATCTGCTGCCAGAACCTCATTCCCCATACAAGTTCTTGTCGTGCTTCTCGACAATTGCAGCAAACCGCCTTGCAAAGCGCTCATCCGCCTTGGCCTTCTGCTCCAGCACCTGCCGCGCGAACACCATGTCGGACTCGTGCCGTTCCATCATTTCGGCCATCCGGTCGTTGGTCGCCGTGCCGATGGCGGCCATCGCCGCCTGCGCCTCTTTATCGGTCTCGACGCCGATCTCGTTGATCCGGTGCGCCACGTCCTGCTGCTGGGCGGTTTTCAGCGATTTGGTCAGCGCGTCATACAGCACCACCCGCTGCTTGGTGTCGGTCTGCAGCTTGTTGATCAGCACCATCTGCGTCGCCGCCTGATTTTGCAAGGAATCCACCCAGGTCTTGCCGGTCTCGATATAGCGCTCCAGCGTCTGCGATTTGGCCAGCTTCACCTGTTCGTCCTGCACAAGCGCGTTGTATTGCTTGTTCAGCTCGGCCAAGGCACTTTCCAGCTTGGTCCGCGCCGCGGCGTCCTGTTCCACCGAAATCTTGTTCTCGATCTCGATGATCTTCGGGTCCATCGCCAGAATCTGCGCCCGCAGTCCTTCAAGCTCGCCCACCGTCACTTCGCGGTCGGTGAGCGTC
>JANPCS010000152.1:0-13948 GCA_031431065.1 Hyphomicrobiales bacterium
CGTTGCTGAGAAGGTAGGGGCCGCACCGAACGGGGTCAAGGGCGGCTCACGGAAAGCTGATCTGCCATGCTGTCCATGATGTGATCGGGGATTTCCATGAGAGCGGGCGCTGCCGTCCACAACAGCGCCAGGCGCAGGGGCCGGCCGGGATAAATCTTGCGCAGCGCGGCGCGGTAAGCGGCCATCTGCCGGAGGTAGACTGGATTGCAGGTTTCGACCGATGCCGGCACCTCGCGGTCGGTCTTGTAATCGACAACCAGGTATCCCTCGCCAACCGGCACCAGGCGGTCGACGCGGCGGCGCTCGGTTTGACCTCCGGCCACTTCGACCATCAGGGGGACTTCCGAGACGCCATTCAGCGGCATCAGTTCGGCAAAACCCGGCAGGGTGATCAGGCGGGAAATTTCGGCGGCGACATTGGGAGCACCGCCAGCCCGAGCGACGGTCTGCCCAATGTAGCCTTCCCAGTCCTCGGCCTTCAGATCCGGCAATTGCTGGAGGATGTGGTGGATCAGGATGCCGCGTTCGACCAGGGCGGGGTCACGCTTCCTGGTTCTCTGTCCGTTTGGCTGGCGGCTTGGTGAAGCCTGCCCAACCGGCTGACCGATCCAGCTGGGTAGCGGAATGGGATCGGCGGACAGGGGCTGGTGAGCCGCACCAAAACTTGGCGGTGCACCGAGGCGGAAGCCCAGTGGATTGTCGATTGCTTGCCTGGTTGGGTCTTTCTCCAGCGCTTCACGCACCGTATTGTACCAGCAGTGCTTTGGCAGCTCGCGGGTTCCAACATAACCGCCGACATAGAGTTCATCCTGAGCCCTGGTCATCGCAACATAGAGCAGGCGCTGATATTCCGCCGTCTGATCATCTTTCGCGGCATCCTTCAATGCCCGGATTCGGGGCGAGACGAAAGTCTTCGGCGCCAGCCACAGCGGCACGCTGGCCTCGCCGTTGCCGGATTTCAGGAACAGCAGCGTGGCGGTTTTTGAATCTGCCGACGTCGTCGTATCGGGCAGGATGACGATCGGCGCCTCAAGGCCCTTGGCACCATGCACCGTCATGATGCGGACTTCGCCCTTGGCCTGCTCCATGTTGCGCTTGATCTGCACTTCGCCAGCGGCAAACCAGTTGACGAAACCGGCGAGCGATGAGCCGTGCAGCAGTTCATAGTCGAGCGCCAGATCGAGCAGGGCGTCGATCGCGTCGTTGGCTTCGCTGCCAAGCCGGCCGAGGAAGCGCAGCCGCGCGGTTTGCAATACGCCAGAAAAGAATTCGAAGGGCCGCGCCGCAGGTGCTGCAGCAATCAACGGTGCAAGTTGGGCCGCCGCCGCCACGAAAACCGGTTCGGTGCGCAGCATAAGGCTGTGCCACAATGTGCCCGGACGCCCTGCCGCTATCGTCAGCAATTGGTCTTCGGTCACCGGCGTTTCGAGCAATGGGCTTTTCAGGATGCAGGCCAGCGCATGGTCATCTTCCGGCATGATGCAGAATTGCGCCAAGGCCACAAGATCGAGCACGGCGATATACTCGGCCAGCTTCAGGCGGTCGGCACCGGCAACCGGCACGCCCTCACTCCACAGTGCACGGATCATCGCATCGAAGAGATTGCTGCGCTGGCGCACCAGGATGAGAATGTCACCGGCTTGAACGGCGCGCTGCCGTGACGCCAGCTGCCGCCGGCCGATCCATGACTTGATGGTTTGCGCCAGGAGGCTGGCAAGAATGCGGGCCGGGGCATGGGCCGGTTCGCGGTCGATGGGCGCCTGCCAATGATCCTGGGGCGGCGCTTCAAGCGGCGCGGCCAAATCCCAGACTTCGACGGTGCCCTTGTCAGCACGCCGGTTCGACTCGTGATGCCAGTCGCGCTGGCTTTCACCATCAAGGCCGAGACGGGCCTGTGACGAGCGGCCGAACACGCGGTCAACGGCATCGAGAATTTCCGGCGCCGAACGGAACGAGACGGTCAGATCGACGGGGCGGAACTCGCGGCCGGCGGAAGCGACGCGATCCTTGTAGTTGTCGTAGACGGTTTCGAAGATGTCGGGGTCCGCCCCTTGGAAGGAATAGATCGACTGCTTGCGGTCACCCACGACGAAGACGGTGCGCGGCTTCGAACCATGGCCGCCCTCGCCGGCGAAGAATTCATCCGTCAGTGAACGGATGATCTCCCACTGCGCCGGGCTGGTGTCCTGGGCCTCGTCGACCAGCAGGTGTTCGATGCCGCCATCGAGCTTGTACTGAACCCAGGCGGCATCGGGGCGCTCTCTGAGCAATTCTCCTGCCTTGATGATGAGGTCGTCGAAATCATAGTGGCCGTGGCGCCGTTTCAGCGCCTCGTATTCGCTTGATATCGCCGCACCCAGCCGCAGCGCCGACAAGGTGGCGGCGATACAATCGAGATCGCCAAGCAGCCCGAGCGCTGCGATGAGACGGCGTTGCTCCTGACGTACATAATCTTCAATCCATGGGAATTGCCACATCGTTGGCTTGTTGGCGACAGACACGCGTTCCTCGCGTTTGCCGGTCAGGAGAAGTGGTTCGAGATCGAACAGCGTAACCGGTGTGCCCCGCAGGATTTCACGGAGCTGAGAGGCCTTTTCGATTTCGGCCTTCGAACCGGTTTCAAGGGCCGCCGCGAGATCGAGGTAGCGCGTGGCGTCGATGCCACAGGAGGCGCGAACAGTGTCCGCCATCATGCCGTCGGCCAACCCAAGGTGAAGGCGCAGCAGGGCTTCGGTTGTGGCCATGCCATCCTCGCCAGCGAAGGCGCCATGCAGCGCTGCGCGCTTCGTCAGCAAGCTGGTCAGCAGTGCATCGAAGGCTTCGGCCTGCACGCGCGAAGCAATATCGTTCAGCGCCACGCCGAAGCCGGATGTGTCATCGGCCGCCGCCCGGCTCAGCACGGCGTTGCGCGCGGCTTGCAGGGTTTCCCTGGCCTGGCGGTCTTCAAGCGTCACGAAGTTTGGTATGATTCCGGCTTCGACCGGAAACAACTGCAGAAGGCGTTCGCAGAAGGCGTGAATGGTCTGGATCTTGAGGCCGCCCGGAGTCTCAAGCGCCCGGGTGAACAGCTGGCGGGCGCGCTCCAGCGTTGAAGCGCCGGGCGATGTGACACCAAGCTTGGCCAGCAGCTCGGTCAGTTGTGTATTATCAATGACGATCCAGGTGCTCAGGCGCTCGAACAGCCGGTCGGTCATTTCGGCGGCGGCCGCCTTGGTGAATGTCAGGCACATGATGCGTGACGGATCGGTGCCGCCGAGCATCAGGCGGATGACGCGATCGACCAGCACATGGGTCTTGCCCGACCCGGCATTGGCGTTGACCCAGACAGTAGCTTGCGGGTCGGAGGCCTGCAGCTGCTTCACGTTGGCATGGGCGTTGAAGTTCATGGGACCCCTCCGGATAGCGCCCATTCCCGGAAGCGCGAGAGGTGATCGTAGTCGGAGGCCTCGCCGTCCTTTTCCATCATGGTGCGCGGCAGGTAGGGCTGGGCAGGATTGGCATAGGCGGTGAGCATGCGCTTCAAGCCGGTCAGTTGCGTTTCGGCCAGGACCATCACCGGTCCAAGATCGAGTTCCTTGATTTCGCCTGGCGGCACACCGCCTGAGAGCCTGACATAGGCAAGTTCGCGCGCGGCGCGCGGGCTTATGCCCTCGAAGCCGCCGCTCCCGAGGATTGCCGCCTGCAAGGTCAATTGCGGATTAAGGCCAGCAATCACTTGCCTGGCCGACGGTGGCGCGCCGGTCTTGTAGTCGATGATGCGGGCCTGGCCATCGGCGAAGAGATCGATGCGGTCGGCGCGGCAGGTTAGCGTGAAGGTCTCGCCGGCAATCGGAAAACTCAGCGCACCCGTTGTCTCTGCGGCAGTCGATTCGACTCCGTGACGAAGTGCGGGTTCCTGCTCCACCAGCCAGCTGACGATGCGCAGGAAGCGCGGCCACCAGAAGCCGGTGAGGCCGGGATAGTCCTCAAGCTCGGAGAAGTGCCGCTTTCCGAAAGCTTCGAGCCGGGCTGCGGCATCATCGGGCAACTCGCGCGGATAGGTATTGAGGAAGTCGCCGATGGCGGCATGGAAGATCAGGCCGCGGCGCGAGGCATCGGGCGTTGCCGAGACCGGATCGAGCGGCTCCAGGCGCAAGACATGGCGGGCGTAAATGGCATAGGGATCGCGGATCAGTTTTTCGATGCGCGTGACGCTCAATTGCTTTGGCCGCAAGCTTACAGGCGGGCGCGGTTTCGGCATCGCTGCGGGCGTGACACGCTCCGGCTCGATCATGCGGCGGGCCAGTAGCGGCCATGACGAGGAAAAGCCAGTTTGCGCTTCGAGCTTCGCCGCCTTGAGAACCATCTGCAGCCGGTGAATCCAGCGCGACGGCGTGGCTGGCGAATCGCCGATGCGCGTAGACCACAGGAGCTTGACCTCTGGCGCACCGAAGGCTTGCGCGAAGTCATGGGCGGTCTGCCCGATCTGCGATTCCGGCTGCTTCATGCTAAGCGTCTCGCGCATCGGCCGGTTGATCCATGGGCCACTGTCGGGCGCTCCTGGCCAGACGCCTTCGTTCAATCCGGCCAGCACCATCACATCGGCGCGGATCAGCCGGGCTTCAAGAAGTCCAAGGATCGAGAGCGCCTGCGATGCGCCGGTTGCTTGCCGCCGCACCGGCAGACTCTGCAGCCAGTGACGAATAATGGCGGCGGCACGCGGCGCTCCGCAGGTGCCGAGAAATCGCGACTCCTCGCGGAGAAGATCAATGGCGGCGCGCAACTCGTCACGACCTTCGCCTTGCCAGAGGGCATCACCGGCAATCATCTCGCAGACCAACATCAAGACATCTAGATGTCCGGCGAGAGTTTGCGTTGTTTCCATTTGTAATGGCGCCAAAGCAGCGGCGATACGGGCGCAGTGGTCAATGGCCTCTTCCCATTGCTCCGCCGTCACATGGCGCAAGGCCAGATGCCGTTGTTCGTTGTCTTCGCAGGCCAGCCGCATGGCATGCGACAGGCTGGCGATCCGCGGCGCACCCGTGCCGGTGCGCAGGAGGGCGATTTCGACCAGGCTGCTGGCGGCGCGGGCCTTCTCCACTGGCGCGGCGAAATTCGCCATCTCATGGCGCAGCAAGGCGGCGAGGCTTTCGCCGGAAAACGACTGGGCTTGCGCTTCGAGCAGCAGATTGAGCAAAGCGCCGCCGCCAAAGCGAATCAACGGTTCGCCGGCTGAATCATCGATGGCGATGTTCCAGCGCCGCAGCTCGGCCTTCACGCGGCGCGCCAGTTGCCGGTCCGGTGTCACGAGGCAGCCGCTGCGGCCCGGCGTTTCGAGGCATTGGCGGAGGATCAGTGCGGCGGCCATCGCCTGTTCCTGCAAACTGCGGGTCTCGATCAATTCAACGCCGTTCATGGCCGCGGCGACTTCGGATTCGCGGCCAGCTAGCCCGTCGCGCCAGAGATGTGCCGTCTCGGCCGGCCGCATCATCTCGCTCACCAGCCAGTTGCGCGGGCCGGACGGTGCTTCGCCGAGTTCGGCGACCATCTGGCGTGGCATGTCGAGGCTCAGGAGCAATTGCCGTAAACCATGCTGGGGATGGGTGGGGCCAACCGCCAGCCAGCTCGGTTCGTCCATCAGTTGATCGAGGCCGGGCAGAACCACGGCACCATTGGGCAGGTCGGCAATCGCCTTGAGCAACGTGCCGGTGGCCTTGATGGAGCCGGTCGATCCGGCGGCGATGAAGGGTTGGCTGGGCCTGGCAAACGTCAGGCGGGCGGCTTCGCGTTTGAGGATCATGGCGCGGCGGGCCTGCGGCCCAATGGCCTTGGCCTGGCGCAACCGGGCGGGATAAGCCTCGCGCGCCAGGCTGAGGAAATCGAGGATGGCCTCGCGGTGGCGGGCGGCTTCGAGGCCGTAGAGCTCCGTCAATTGCTTAGGCTCGACGTCCTCGGTCTCGAGTGTGTCGAGAAGTTCAGCCAGCGACCTTGCGAGACCCATCGCCTGTTGTGGTGCATTGGCGACTTCGCGGGCCAGCGCCAAATGCGGATGGTCCCTGGCCCACGCATCGATGAGATCGATCAGCAGAAGCAACTGCCCTGGTGCGGAGATCGGTGTTTCCGGCAGATCGACAACGTGCGCGGGCGCCAGCAGGTCTTCGTCGATATCGCCGATCGGCTTGATGCGCGGCAGCAGCAGGCCGGTGCCGCCGGTCAAGCGAAAGAAAATGTCTTCCAATTCGCGCACGGCGCGCCGGGTCGGCAGCAGGATGGTCCAACGCGGCAAATCGAGATCGCCGGGCTTCGCACCGTCTTGACGCGGGAAGCCGTTCAGCACGGCGCGCGCCAGGACTTCGAGAAACGGCTTCTCAGGCGCAATGGTGAACACCCGCAGTGGCTGGGTGCTCATGGGTTCAATCCTTCAAGGCGGCTTCGGCATGGGCGATGGCCTCGGGGGTTCCGACATGCAGCCAGCGGCCCTGATGCGCCAGTCCGTACAGGCGGCCAGCCGCAATGGCGCGGTCCCAGAGGAGGTTCATCGAGAACTTGCCCGGCGGTGCATCGGCAAGCAGCCGCGGCGAGGCGAGGTAGCCGCCGATATAGGCGAGCGGTTCGCCTTCGGCCGTTGCCTTGCGGGCAAGACGGCCTGAGGCATCGCGGACGAAATCACCCGTGCCGTCATAACCGACAGTCTGCGGCAGCGGGCAGAGCAGGAGCAGGCAATCCATAGCCGCATCGTCCCACGTGGCGCGCAGGCGATCAAGTGCCGGTTCCGGTCCATCGATCCAGAAGCTGTCGCTGTTGATGACGAAGAACGGCTGGCGGCCCAGAAGCGGCAAGGCCTTGGCAACACCGCCTCCGGTATCAAGCAGTTCGGCGCGCTCGTCCGAGATGATGATGCGGGGCGAAGTCTGCAGTGCTGCCCAGGCCTCGATCAGGCCGGCCAGATAGTGCACATTGATCACCGCTTGCGTCACACCGGCCTGACGCAGGCGGTCGAAACCATAGTCGATCAGCGTCCTGCCGGCGACCTCCACCAGCGGCTTTGGTTTGTTGAGCGTCAGCGGCCGCATGCGCTGGCCGAGACCCGCCGCCAGCACCCTCGCCACGCTTCCAATCTCGCTCATGCCTGGCGTTCGCGCGCCGCAGCAGGCAAGTGGCGGTCGAACCAGGCTTTCAACTTCGACAACTCGGGATGCAACAGGTTGCGATCGAGATAGCGCGAGACGCGTGGAATGTGTTTGAGATAGCCATGCTTGCCGTCACGCTTCGAGAGCCTTGCGAAAATCCCCAGGATCTTGGTGGCGCGCTGGGCACCGAGGATCGCGTATGCCGTATCGAACCTGGCCCGGTCAAAGCCACCTGCCACGCGACGCAGGGCGCAGTAATGATCGTAGAGTTGATCGGCAAATGCAAAATCGACATCGACGCGTGCATCCTGCAGCATCGAAGCCAGGTCATAGGCCGGATGGCCGAGCAGGCAGTCTTGCGTATCGATGATGCCGACGCGGGCGAGGCCTTGGCGCTCCGGCATCCACAGCAGATTGGGCGAGTGATAGTCGCGCAGCGCCCAGACACGGCGCCCGGTTTGGGTCAGTGGCAAGAGATCAGCCCACAGCGCTTCGAATTCACCGCGTGCGTCAGACGGAATCTCGCCGCCATGGATATGGGGCCACAACCAGCTCGTCAGCAGATCGACTTCAATGAGTTGGGCGCCAACATCATAGGTTGGCACCCGATAGCTGTCACCATGCCCAAGTGGGACTTGCGACGGCCAGTCGCGGCCCGCTATATCGGCCAGCACGGCTGCGGCCTCCGCCATCGGTTCGCGCATATCGCATCCGCTGAGCATCATGTGGCCATATACGTTGCGCCCCAAGTCCTCCATCACCGCGAAACCCTGCGCGAGATCGAAGGCCTCGGTCACGGGCGCGCTGTAGCCGCAAGCAATCAGTCGCGCGTTGATGGCGATCACCGCATGGATATCTTCGGCCAGGTGGGCGATGGCGCTATATGGCAGGCCATCCTTCACTGGCGGTCCGTCCGACCGTGACGGCATATCCATAAGGATTGCCGCTTCAGTTTCGAGATGCAGCGTCTCGTAACGCCGGAACGAGGCATCGCCTTCGAGAAAGCGGCGCCCGGCGGAAGCCCAGCGCGCCGGCATCAGGAAAGTGTTGATGGCATCATTGCGCGTCAAGGCCTGCGCCCAGGCACCGGACGCGGTGATGACGGCATTGCGCTGATGGCCGGAACCGCTCAAGTTGACGAGAAGCCTGTCTGCCAGCTGCCAGTCGCGAATTTTCTCCGGCCACTCGACGACCAGCACATGGGTTTGCAGCACGTCCTCAAGGCCCAACTCGTCAAGTTCGGCGGTTGAAGCGATGCGGTAGAGATCGGCATGGACCACCGGCACACGGGTTTCGTCATAGGTCTGGAGCAATGTGAAGGTCGGGCTCGGCACGTCGAAGTCTTGGCCGGGAGCCAATGCCCGGATGAAGGCTCGCGCGAAGGTCGATTTGCCGGCGCCGAGATCGCCCTCAAGCAACAATGCCATGCCGGGCCGCGCAAAGAGCGATAGCTGGGCGGCATAGGCCTCAAGCTCCGCCGCCGACGAAAACGTCACGCCGAACGGCATCAGGCGCTCTTCCGCTCGGCGGCCGATCCGTTGTCACCGCGGCGGGCAATCGACGGGCCCTCCACCGGGAAACTGCAAAGCACGGTCGTTCCCTGATTGACTTTCGACAGCAGCGACACCTGCCCGTCGTGGAGTTCAACGAAGCTCTTGACGATCGCCAGGCCGAGGCCCGGCCCACGGTGGCCACCCGGCACGGGGCGCGACTGAAAGCGTTCGAAGGCCTGTTTCTGGAATTCCGGTTCGATGCCTCGCCCTGAGTCCGAGACCCAGAACTGGATGCTGCCACCGGAGCGTTTGGCACCCATGCGAATGGTGCCGCCAGACTCTGAGAAGCCAATGGCGTTGGTCAGAAGATTGAGGAGTATCTGCTCAAGGCGGGCGGCATCGGCGACGAGGCTGGTGGCATCGGCGCCGATTTCGATGTTCAGCGTCAGATCGCGGGTCTCGATCGCCTGGGTCAGCTTCTCGGCGGCGGCGGCGAGCATGCCGGTCACGTCGACCCGCGAGAGATGCAGCTCCATGGCGCCGGCATCGACCGCGGTCAAATCGATGATGGCGTCGATGATGGTCTTGAGATCGGTCGAGGATCTCCGGATGTCGCGCACATAGTCCTGCTGCTTGGGCAGGAGCGGCCCGGCAAGTCCCATCTGCAGGCCTTCAGCGAAACCCAGCACCGAGGTCAAGGGCGTCCTGATTTCGTAGGAGACATTGGATAGGAACATATTCTTCAGCCGGTCGGCGGCTTCCAGCGCATCGGCGCGGTCGCGCAGCGCTCGCTCCATGCGCGAACTGTCGGAAATGTCGGCAAAGGTCAGCAAGGTGTTGCCATCGGGCAAGGGCACGGCGGTAAACTGCAGGATGCGGTCGGTGGCGTTGATCTTGCCGCTCACCGGCTTTCGCTCGACATCGAGCCTGGTCACACCGAAACGCACTTCATCCCAGGCGACGGTATCGGCGACGACCCGGCGGCCATGCGCGGCGAGGTCCTCGATATGCGGCTCGCTTTCGAGAAAGCCAGGATCGAAATTCCAAAAGCGCGCGAAAGCCGGGTTGAACAGTTTCATGCGGCCATCCGACCCAAGCAGCGCGATGCCTTCCTCGAGATTGTCGAGCGTCTCGCGCTGCACGCCGATCAGCTCGTTGTAGCGGCTTTCAAGTTGAATTTCCTTGGTTGCGTTCTCATAAAGATAAGTTACGCCGCCAAACGGATGTTGCTCGCACACCACATGCAACGAGCGGCCGTCGGGCAGATACCACCAGCTTTCGCGGGTTTCGAGCGTCGTATAGGCAGCCAGCTGCTTGGTGCGCCATTCGCGGTAATTGGCTTGTTCGGGAATGCAACGCTGCGAGCGCAGGCGGTCGAGAATCTCGCCATCGGTCGGGTGGCTGTCGAGCCAGTTCGAATCGAGCGGCCACAGGCTGGCATAGGCGGCATTGTGGAACCTGAGGCGCTGATCCGGCCCGAAAATGGCAATTGCCGTATCGAGCTTGTTCAGTGTTGAGGTATGGGCCTTGATGTGGCGGTCGAGTTCTTTCTCAGCTTCTTCAAGCGCCGACATATCGATGGCGAAACCCGCCGTGCCGTCGGAGAGCGAGACTTCGAAGATGTCGAGGGTTCGCATGGCGCCGCCGATTACCGCGTGAATGCGGCCGGTGCAGCCGGTTTGCGGGTTGGCGCGCGACGTGTCGAGGCCGGCACGATTGGCAATCTCGATTGCGCCTCTCACCACGAAAGTGCTGTCGGATGCTTCAACAGAGGCGACATAGGCCTGGTTCACCCAGGCGAGTTTGCCGTCCGCGTCCCTGAGCCAGACGGCAAGCGGTGCAGCATCGAGCACGGCGCTGAGGCGCTCGACCTGCTTGCCGAGCTTGTGAGCATCATGCGCCAGGGCGGCAACATTGCGGCGTTCGCCAGCGAGAGGCCGGAAGCGCAAGGTGGCGAGGCCACCGGCGGTGCGGCCGTCGGCCTCGAGAAGTTCTTCGCCCAAGGTGCGGACGCCGATATTGAATGGCTCGCCGGTATGGCGAAGGCTGTGCAGCGACTCGGCCAGGACCAGCGCCGAATCGCGGTCCAACCAGACTGCGAAGTTGAGGAGGGTTTCGGGGTCATCCGGCACGCGGGCGGCGCCATGCATGGAGCCGGCAATGCGTTCGGGCGTGTCGCCACGGCCTCGCCAGATGATCAACACATGAGCTTCCGAGGCAATGGCCGATTCGGCTTCATTGAGGCGGATCTCAAGATCGGCGATACGGCGGCGGGCGGCGGTGTCATCCTTGACCATCCGGCGCACGGTGAGGAATGCCCACACGACGATGGCGATGACGGCCAAGACCGCGGCAAGCGCAATCGGATCGCCCACAATAGAGTTGCCGAAGCCGGCGCCCATGTCTTCTCCGGTCAAAGTCCTGGGATGCCGCCCGAATCAGCGCGTCATCCGCCCCGCAGAAGCTATACCTAAAGTCGCGGTGCGCCGGAATCCTTCAAACTCAGTAGCGGTAATATTCCGGCTTATAGGGCCCTTGCGGGGTAACGCCGATGTAGGCGGCCTGGTCGTCGCGCAGTTTGGTTAGCTTGACGCCAAGCTTTTCGAGGTGCAGGCGGGCGACCTTTTCGTCCAGGTGCTTGGGCAGCACATAGACTTCGTTTCTGTAGGCGCCGGTTCCGGCCTTGGTGAAGAGCTCGATCTGGGCCAGCGTCTGGTTGGTGAAGGAGGCCGACATCACGAAACTCGGATGCCCGGTGGCGTTGCCGAGGTTTACCAGGCGGCCTTGGCTCAGCAGGATGATGCGGGCACCGGACGGCATGTGGATCATGTCGACCTGCGGCTTGATGTTGATCGACTTGAAGTTCCGGAGTTCCGAGACCTGAATTTCATTGTCGAAGTGGCCGATGTTGCAGACGATGGCCATGTCTTTCATCTGCTTCATGTGGTCGATGGTGATGACGTCCTTGTTGCCGGTGGCGGTGACGAAAATGTCGGCCGTGGCCACGGCGTCCTCCAGCGTCAGAACGGCGAACCCGTCCATCGCCGCCTGCAATGCGCAGATCGGATCGACTTCGGTGACCACGACGCGGGCGCCTGAACCATTCAGCGAGGCCGCCGAACCCTTGCCGACATCGCCATAGCCGCAGACCACGGCGACCTTGCCTGCCATCATCACGTCGGTGCCGCGGCGGATGGCATCGACGAGCGATTCGCGGCAACCATATTTGTTGTCGAACTTCGACTTGGTGACACTGTCATTGACATTGATCGCCGGGAACGGCAGTTCGCCCTTCTTCTGCAACTCATAAAGACGATGGACGCCGGTGGTGGTCTCTTCCGACACACCCTTGATGGCGGCCTTCACCTTGTCGAACCAGCCGGGCTGTGCCGTGAAGCGCTTGCGGATCGCCGCGAACAGGCATTCCTCTTCTTCCGATTTCGGATGGGCGATCAGACTGTGGTCCTTCTCGGCCTTGGAGCCCAACAGGATGTAAAGTGTCGCATCACCGCCATCGTCGAGAATCATGTTGGTGGTCTGGCCGTCCGGCCATTCGAAGATGCGGGCGGTGAAATCCCAATATTCCTTCAGGTTCTCGCCCTTGAAGGCAAAGACCGGGATGCCTGCCGCGGCAATCGCCGAAGCGGCATGATCCTGGGTCGAATAGATGTTGCAGGAGGCCCAGCGGACCTCGGCGCCCAACGCCACCAGCGTCTCGATCAACACCGCGGTCTGAATGGTCATGTGCAGCGAGCCGGAAATGCGGGCTCCTCTGAGCGGCTGCAGCGCCTTGTATTCGGCCCTGGTCGACATCAGACCCGGCATCTCGACCTCGGCCATATCGATTTCCTTGCGGCCCCAGTCAGCCAGCTTGATATCGGCAACGTGGTAGTCGTGACGGGTGGCGGTCATGGATGTCCTCGGATCTGAATGTTCGGAGGCTGCTATAGCAGCGGGCCTGAGGTCTGTCCAGAACGACATAAAGAATTCTTTATGTTCTGATTCGATGTGGATCGCCTATATTGTGGTGATGACCTCCGCGCTGAGCCCCGCCATCCGCTTTGACAACAGCTATGCCCGCTTCCCCACCACGATGCGTGTGGATGTGGCGCCGACGCCAGTCGAGGCGCCACGCCTGATCAAGGTCAATACCGCGCTCGCCACCGAACTGGGGATCGACCCCGCCAGCCTGACGGCGGAAATGGCAACTGGCAACGCGCTTCCGGAAGGCGCTGAGCCGCTGGCCCAGGCCTATGCCGGCCATCAGTTCGGTGGTTTCGTGCCGCAACTGGGCGATGGCCGGGCCATCCTGCTGGGCGAGGTCATCGACAGGTTTGGCCGCCGCCGCGATATCCAGCTGAAAGGCGCTGGCCCGACGCCGTTCTCGCGCCGTGGCGACGGCCGGGCGGCGCTGGGTCCGGTGCTGCGCGAATATCTGGTGAGTGAATCGATGCACGCGCTCGGCATCCCGACGACCCGCGCGCTGATGGCCGCCACCACCGGCGAGAAGGTCTACCGCGAAACCCTGTTGCCCGGTGCCGTGCTGACGCGCGTTGCGGCGAGCCACATCCGCGTTGGCACGTTTCAGTTTTTTGCCGTCAGAGGCGATCTCGAGTCGCTGAAGGCACTCGCCGATCACGTGATCGCCCGGCATTATCCACAAGTGGCCGGGGCAAATAATTCCTATCTGGCACTCCTCGATGCGGTGATTGACGCGCAAGCCCGGCTGGTGGCGCGCTGGGTGCAGGTGGGGTTCATCCATGGCGTCATGAACACCGACAACATGGCGGTGTCGGGCGAAACCATCGATTATGGCCCCTGCGCCTTCATGGATGCCTATGACCCGGCCACGGTGTTCAGCTCGATCGACGAGGGCGGGCGCTATGCCTATGACAATCAGGCGCCCATCGCCCAATGGAATCTGGCGCGCTTGGCCGAGACATTGCTGCCGCTGATCGATGCCGACCGCGACCGCGCTATCGCCATTGCAACGGAAAGGATCGAGGGCTTCCCGGCGATCTACACGCGATACTGGCTGGCGGGATTCCGCGCCAAAATCGGCCTCATCTCCGAGGAAGACGGCGACATGACGCTGATCCAATCCTTGCTCGACGCCATGCAGCTGGCGCGCGCCGATTTCACGCTGACGTTGCGGCGTCTGTCAAATGGCGAAGGCGTGCCGGAGTTGTCGCAGTGGATGCCACTCTGGCGCGAACGCCTCGCCCGTGATCCTCAGTCTACGGAGGATCGCACGGTTCTGATGCGCTCGGTCAACCCCGCCTTCATCCCGCGCAACCATCTGGTCGAAGAGATGATCGCCGCGGCGGTCGAACGTGGAGATTTCGC
>JANPCS010000153.1:0-2727 GCA_031431065.1 Hyphomicrobiales bacterium
GGGCCGGGTTGCGCGGGCCTTTGCGTCCCTGGCCAATGGTTTGGGAGACGAGCAGCCCGATGGCCGTATCTTGCTGACCTACAAGATCACCCAGAACGACATTGCTGGAATGGCCGGAGTGGCCCGCGAGAATGCCAGCCGCGCCATCAATGACCTGTTGCGCGAAGGCGTATTGTCACGCGCCGGAAGCTTCTATTTGATCGAGCGGCCAACCGAGCTCCTCGACATGGCCGAAATCTGAAGCCAGCTTATCTCTGGCTCTCGATCAGCCGGTCAATCAATGTTTCCATGTCGCTGGCCTCGGCGTTGGCGAAGGCGATGCGCAGATAAACGTCCTGACCTGGGCCGAACATCGAGCCGGGCAAACACAGCACGTCATGTTCGCCCGCCAGCCGCATGGCCACCTGCCTGGCGGTTTCATCCGTGAACGGATGTTTGACGTAAGCAAACAATGCGCCGGAACTGACAAGCTCGTATTTCAAACCACTGCGCGTGAACCCTTGCTGCAGGGCTTCAAGGCGGCCGCGCATTTTAGCGATCTTGTCGCGCTTCCAGTCACCCAATGACGTGAGGCCGAAGAGCGCCGCGCGTTGCGAGATATGCGGCGCGCAGATCGCCATGCAATCGAGAATCTTTTCCACTTCGCTTAAGATTCGCGTCGAGGCGATGATTGAACCGGCGCGGTAGCCGGTCATCGAGAACACTTTGGAAAAGCTGTAGAGATGGATGAACGCATCCTGCCAGCCATCCTTGGCAAAAATGTTATGCGCCGGCGCCGGATCGTTGCGGAAATCCTTGTAGGTCTCGTCGATCACCAGCGCCACGCCACGCGCGCGGGCGAGATCGAAAAAAGCATCGATCAACTGCGGCGGATAGATCGAGCCCGTGGGATTGTTGGGCGAGCACAAGATGATGGCGCGGGTCTTGTCATCGATCAGAACAGCCGCATCTTCCGGCCGCGGATGGGTTGTGGTTCCGGAGATCGCCGGGATCAAGCGCGCCTCGATGCCGAGCATGCCGAGCCACATGGTATGGTTGAAGAAATACGGCACCGGCACCACGGCATTGTCGCCCGCCTTGGCAATCGCCATCATGGCGGCGGCGAAGGCCTGGTTGCAACCCGACGTGACACAGACTTCATCGGCGGAGATATGCCCGCCATAGTCTTGCGCCATGTGCGCGGCGATGGCACTGCGCAATTCCGGAATGCCGAAAATGTCGGTGTAGAGACTGGTGCCCGCCACATGCGCCAGGCGCGCCACTTCATCTTCGAGTTCTGTGGCTGCCGGCCAACTCGGCACCGCCTGGCACAGGTTGAGCAGCGCCCGGTTGCGTAGGCCCGGCCTGATCCAGCTTTGCGCCTCCATGATGGGTGGCGCCTCGATTCGGTGAATCGAAGGATTGACGGCATATGTCATGTTGAGGCACCAAGGTGATGAAGAGCGGTTTCGGTGAAAATGCCGGGCCATGGCGAGAGGTGCAAGCATGAAAGCGATCAGTATCAGCGAAACCGGCGGCCCGGGGGTGATGAAACTCGTCGACGCCGATCTGGGAAAGCCCGGACGCGGCGAGGTGCGGGTGAGGCAGACGGCGATCGGCCTCAATTACATCGACACCTATCACCGCTCAGGCCTTTATCCCGTGCCCTTGCCAAGCGGCATCGGGCTGGAAGCTGCAGGCGAGGTGGAAGAACTGGGCGAGGGCGTCACCAGTCTAAAACCCGGTGACCGCATCGCTTATGGCTCGGGGCCGATTGGCGCCTATGCCCAGATACGCAACCTCGCCGCCGGGCGGCTGACCAAGATACCGGATGCCATCAGCGATGAAACCGCCGCCGGCATGATGCTGAAGGGCATGACGGTGCGCTATCTTCTTCGCGCCACTTACAAAGTACAGGCCGGCGAAACCATACTGTTGCATGCGGCAGCAGGTGGCGTGGGGCAGATCCTCAGCCAATGGGCCAAGGCCTTGGGCGTCACGGTGATCGGCACGGTGGGCTCCGACGCCAAGATCGCTGAAGCAAAGGCCCAGGGCTGCGATCATGTCATCAACTCGACGACTGAGAATGTCGTGGCCCGGGTGAAGGAGATCACTGGCGGCAAGGGCGTGCCCGTGGTCTATGACGGGGTCGGCCAGGCCACCTTCATGACCTCGCTGGATTGCCTGAAGCCCCGTGGCCTCCTGGTGAGTTTCGGCAATGCCTCAGGCCCGGTGAAAGCCTTCGAACTGGGCATCCTGTCGGCCAAGGGATCGCTCTATGTGACCCGGCCGACTCTCATGTCCTATACCGCCAGCGATGAAGACCTGGCCGAGACCGCGGCCGACCTGATGGAGATGGTGACCAGCGGCAAGGTGAAAATCCCAGTCAACCAGCGCTACGCCCTGGCCGACGCGGTTAAGGCCCACGAGGACCTTGAAGCCCGGCGCACCACGGGGACGACAGTGTTGATTCCGTGACGGCTCCGGTCAGGTTCTAGGGCAACTGTCGGTTGTCGTTTGCGAAAGACCGGCCCAGCCCGCGCCGCAGGACGTTTCGCCGCAGAGGAATTTGGCGAGCGCGCTGGACGGCACGGCATGAGCAAGATTCAGGAGTTTGCCGTTTTGATCGGTCAGGGTGCTGACCACCATCCCGACGAGTTGGCCGGAACCATTGAATAGCGGCCCGCCCGACTCGCCCTTTTGGGTCGAAAGCCTGAGCACCATGGCATCGGGATAGCCGAACTTGCC
>JANPCS010000154.1:0-5287 GCA_031431065.1 Hyphomicrobiales bacterium
GGAGGCGGGCTTCAAGAACTCCGCTGTCAATCACATCTGGGGCGCGGTGATGGCGGCACTCGCCCTGATTGTCGTCGGCAGCACCGGCGCCGGTGTTCCGATGATCTCGGTCATCGTCGGCATCTCGGTGGTGATACTGGTGCTCGGCGCGCATCTGCCGTTGCTTTCGACTATCCCGGCAGGCGTTTACGGTTATGCCTCGACGGCGGCCTTCTGCCTATTGACAGGCGTGGCGCTTGCTTCTCCGGCAGCGGTCATCAAAGCCGCGGCGATCGTGGTGGTGTCACTTATCATCGGCAACGCCTTCGGCTATGTTTCGGAGAAACTCGCCGGCATGCTGGCAAAGACCTGACGCAAGCGAACCCGCCATCCTCCCGGATGGCGGGTCCGCTCACTTTCAGCACTGCCAGTCCTCAACGAAGCATGCAGGGTGCGCAGGACTTGGCCCGTTCAAGCTTAGGCTTTTCTGACACCCGGACGACGTCAACAAAGGAGGGTCTTATGTGCCGCATGTTTGCCGGTCAGGAACCCGGCCGTTACGCCTATGAAACGCGGTCGGTCCGGCTATCGGGCTTTCCGACCAGCGTCAGGCTCGAGTCGCGGTTTTGGGAAGTCATCGAAGAGATAGCTCTCGGCCAGAAGCTGACGGTCGGCAAATTTCTGTCGCAGCTCTACGATGAGGCGATGGAAATCAATGGCGGCATCTCGAATTTCGCGTCGCTGCTGCGCTGTACCTGCCTGATTTACCTCGAGCGGGGTCCGCGGGCCGAAGCCGCACCAAGGGTTACGGCGGCCTCGCTTTTTATGACTGTGGTAGGGAGATAACATCAAGGCCAGCCGGCATCGGGTTATGTTCTTCATCATGCGGGGAGTTACCATGCGGGCTGGAATACTTATTGTCGTTTGGTTCACGGCCGCCATTGCATCTGCGAGTGCTGAAGCCAGTGCCTGTGGACACAGAAATATATAACCACTTAAACGGGACAATTTTCCCATCTTGACTCTTCTATTCATATGTGAGAACAAAATAGGAACATTCTGGATATTGCAGTCATGCGTATGGAGCCGGCAAGAGGTTTGCGGGGCGGGGAGGCTTTTGCTCCCGCTGCCGCGTTGCGTCAGCGCGAGAACGCCGCGCAGCTGATTGCCGCCTTGCGCCGGCATATTGCGCGTATCGAGCAGACGGCCACGCACTTCGAGCCGGTGACGGGGCGGGGGCTGACCTGGACCAGCGGCTTGCCCGAGATCGACCGGCAGCTGCCGGCGCAAGGGCTGATGCGGACCGGGTTGCATGATGTCTCGCCCCTGGCCTATGGCGATCAGCCCGCCGCCATGGGGTTTGCGCTGGCCCTGGCGCTGCGCCGCCTGGCCGATGTGCAGGAGCGGCGGCCGCTGCTGTGGTGCCGCCTGGCCGGCCAGGAGCGCGAGCATGGCCGGCTTTATGGCCATGGGCTGGAGCGGCTGGGGCTTTCCCGCCAGCGTTTCGTCACCATCACGCTGAAGCGGCCGCAAAGCCTGTTGTGGACCATGGAGGAGGCGCTGAAATCCGGGGCCTTGGGCGTCGTGATCGGCGATGCCGATGCCGCCCATGCCGATCTGACCGTCACTCGCCGCTTGTCGCTTGCCGCCGGGGCGGGGAAATCCGCCGGGCTTCTGGTGTTCAGCAAAGACGATGTGGCGGCGAGTGCGAGCCAGACGCGGTGGCGGGCAGCCTCCATGACTTCGCTGAGTCCGCCTCATGATGCTGCGGCACCAGGGGAGCCTTCCTGGTGCATCGAACTTACCCGGGCGCGCGGCGGGCGTCCCGGCCAATGGATTCTGGAATGGCATCATGCGCACAATCGTTTCTCTCTGGTTCCCGGATTTCGCGGTGGAGCGGTTCATCCGTGGGCGGATCAAACAGGGACGCTCCAGCCCGCCCAAGGGCCTGCCCTTCGGACTGGTTGAGAGCGGGCCCAAGGGCTTGCGGCTCATCGCCGTCAACGCCATGGCGCGCAATTTCGGCCTGATGCGCGGCATGCGGCTGGCGGACGCGCGCGCCCAGGTGCCCGACCTGCTGTCGGAGCCTCACGAGGCGGACGAGGACATGAAGAGCCTGCTCGGCCTATGCCGCTGGATGGAACGCTACAGCCCGTGGGTGGCGCCCGATCCGCCCGACGGCATCTTCCTCGATGTCACCGGGGTGCCGCATCTGTTCGGCGGCGAGGCCAAGATGCTGGCCGGGATGGGTTCGCGGCTGGCGGCTTACGGTTTCACCGCGCGCCCCGGTTCGGGCGCCACCATCGGTGCTGCCTGGGCGCTGGCGCGCTATGCGGCCAAAGACCTGCAAGCCCTTCCCATCGAATCCCTGCGCATTGACGGGGCATCGGCGCAAACCTTGCGGCGGCTGGGGCTGAAGACTGTCGGGGCGCTCGCCGCCATCCCGCGCGCCGCGCTGGCCAGGCGCTTTCGCGGCGAGAGCATCGGCGAGAATGTGCTGATGCGCCTCGATGAGATGATGGGCCGGCGCGATGAGCCGCTCAATCCGCTGAACCCGCCTACCTCGTTCATGGCGCACCGGACGCTGATGGAGCCGGTCATTCATGCCGAGGCGCTGGAAGCTGTGCTCACCGGGCTCGTCACCCAGCTTGGGCGCTTGCTTGAGGCCGAGGCGAAGGGGGCGGCGCGCCTCATCCTCAAGCTGTTCCGCAGCGATGGTTCGCGGCTCAGCATCCCGGCCGGGTTTTCGGTGGCAACCCATGACCCGCGCCACATGCTGCGGGTGCTGAAGCCCAAGCTCGAGACGATCGATGCCGGTTTCGGCATCGACGCCATGACGCTGGAGGCACGCGAGACGGGATCAACGAAAGTCCAGCAATACGGTTTCATGGAGGATGACAGCACGCTTGGCCTCGAACAGCTGAACGACCGCGTGCTGAACCGCCATGCGGCCGAACTCCTGTCGCTCGAGGCGGTGGAGAGCCATGTTCCGGAGCGGGCGGAAAAAGCCCTCATCCGGCCTGCCGGCCACCTTCTCCCCTCCCCGGGACAAGCCCAGGGACGGGCGAAGGCACGTACGGCAAGTGCCTTCGCCCGCGCGGCACGCGTGGGAGAAGGTGGCCGAAGGCCGGATGAGGGCCCTTCGCGCCCGCTCCTCATCTTCGAGGCTCCCGAGCCCGCCAAAGTCATCGCCTCCGTGCCCGATGGGCCGCCGATGCGGCTCACCTGGCGGCGGGTGACGAGGCGCGTGGTGAAGTCTCAGGGGCCGGAACGGGTGGCGCCGGAATGGTGGCGGCTCACGCAAGGCGAGCGTCCGCGCGACTACTACACGATCGAGGACGAACAGGGCCGCCGTTACTGGCTCTACCGCGAGGGCCTGTATGGCGAGACGGGCGAAGACCAACCCAAATGGTACGTACACGGATTATCCGCATGACCGCCTATGCCGAACTGCAATGCACGTCCAATTTCTCGTTCCTGCGCGGCGCCTCGCAGCCTGAGGAACTGGCTTCCCAGGCGAAGCACTTAGGCCTCGCGGCACTTGCCGTCACCGACCGCAACACGCTGGCCGGCGTGGTGCGCGCCCATGGCGCGGCGAAGAATGCCGGGCTGCAATTCGTGGTGGGCGCGAGGCTCGATGCGGCCGATGTCAGTCTCCTCGCCTATCCCACGACGCGGGCCGCCTATGGCGCGCTCTGCCGCCTGCTCAGCCTTGGCCAGCGGCGGGCCAAAAAGGGGCAGTGCCTGATCACGCTGGATGATGTTTACAGCCACGCGCCGGGCATGATCTTCGCGCTGTTGCCGGAGAGTGCGGAGCATCTCCCCGAACTTCGCCAGCGATTGAAGGCGCCACTCTATCTGGCGGTGAACCATCTCTATCGCGGCGATGACCGGGCGCGGCTCAACCGCCTCGCCGGGATCGCCCACACCCACCAGACACCATTGCTCGCCACCAACGACGTGCTCTATCACCACAGCTCGCGCCGGGTGCTGCAGGATGTGGTGACGGCGATCCGCGAAGGCGTTCAGGTCGCTGAAGCTGGTTATCGGCTCGAGGCCAATGCCGAGCGGCACTTGAAGACGCCAGACGAAATGGCCCGGCTGTTCGGCGATCACCCCCAGGCCATCGCCAACACGCTGGCCATTGCCAAGGCCTGCCGCTTCTCGCTCGATGAACTCAAGTATGAATATCCGGAAGAACCCATTCCGCCGGGCAAGACACCGCAATCGCATCTGACGCATCTCGCCTGGGAAGGCGCGAAGGAACGCTATCCGCAAGGCGTGCCGCAGAAGGTGAAGGAGAATATCGCCAAGGAACTCGTCCTCATCGAGAAGCTCGATTACGCGCCGTATTTTCTCACCGTCCACGACATCGTGCAGTTTGCCCGCGCGCAGCAGCCACCGATTCTCTGTCAGGGGCGGGGTTCCGCCGCCAATTCCACCGTGTGCTATTGCATCGGCATCACGGCGGTCGATCCCAACCAGATCGAGTTGCTGTTCGAGCGCTTCATCTCGGAAGAGCGCAAGGAACCGCCCGACATCGACGTCGATTTCGAGCATGAGCGGCGCGAGGAGGTGATCCAGTATATTTACCGGCGCTATGGCCGCGAGCGGGCGGGGCTCGCCGCCACCGTCATCACCTATCGCGGGCGTTCGGCGGTGCGCGAGGTGGGCAAAGCCATGGGCTTGTCGGAGGATGTGACGGCGACGCTCGCCGGCATCGTCTGGGGCCAGATGCGCGAGGAGATGCACAATGGCCGCTTGCAGGAAGCGGGGCTCGACCCGCAAGATCCGCTGCTGGCGAAAGTCATCGAGCTCTCGGACGAGATCGTCGGCTTCCCGCGCCATCTGTCGCAGCATGTCGGCGGCTTCATTCTCACCAAGGGGCGGCTCGACGAGACGGTGCCGATTGGCAATGCGGCAATGGACGAACGCACCTTCATCGAGTGGGACAAGGACGACATCGAGGAATTGGGCATCCTCAAGATCGACGTGCTTGCATTGGGCATGCTGACTTGCATCCGCAAGAGCTTCGACCTCATCGAGGCGCATCATGGCGAGCGGTTCGAGCTGGCGAGTGTCCCGCGCGAGGAAAGGCAAGTCTACGACATGCTGTGCAAGGGCGATTCGCTCGGCGTGTTCCAGGTCGAAAGCCGGGCGCAGATGAACATGCTGCCGCGATTGAAACCGCGCTGCTTCTACGACCTCGTCATCGAGGTCGCGATCGTCCGCCCCGGCCCGATCCAGGGCGATATGGTCCATCCTTACCTCAAGCGCAGGCAGGGCAAGGAGCCGGTGACTTTCCCTT
>JANPCS010000155.1:0-4294 GCA_031431065.1 Hyphomicrobiales bacterium
ATCGTGGTGATGAACCAGGGACAGATCGAACAGGTTGGAACGCCCAGGGAAATCTATTTCCGGCCGCGCACGAAGTTCGTGGCGGGATTCTTCGGCGACAACAATCTTATCCCCGGCACCATCGCTGATGATGCGATGATCGAGACGCCGCTCGGTGCCTGGCCGGTGGCCAATGGCCAGGCTCTCGCGCGGGGACGCAAGGTTCTCGTGGCCTTGCGGCCGGAGTCGCTGCGCCTGGTTTCGGGGCCTGTGAACATTGAAGCGATCGTCGAGGACAAAATGTTCGGCGGCGCCCTCACCAAGCTCTCGTTGCGGAGCAAGGCCGATCCCGCCCAGATGCTCGACATCAGAGTGTCCGGCCAGGGCAATGCCGGGATGCCGGAGATCGGCGACACGCTGACCATCTCCTTCGACCCCGCCGAAGCCGTGGTCATCGCGGCGTAACCCGATGATCAGCCTCCCCATGCGATGGTCGATCTTTCTCCTGGTGGCAGCGCTACCGGCCGCCTTTATCGTGGCGCCCATCGGCACCTTCCTGCTGCTGTCGTTCTTCCATGTCGAGAAACACGAGATCATTCATCAGTTCACTCTTGCCAATTACACCAACGCTTTCGGAAACTGGACCTATGCCGGAACATTCCTCGGCACCCTTTTGCTCTGCCTCGAGGTGATGATTGTGTCGGTGCTCACCGGTTACCCGATGGCGTGGTTCATCTGGCAGCAGAAGGGCCAGCGCCGCTATCTGCTCCTGCTGCTCGCGGTGGTTCCGCTGTTCATGAGCTACATCGTGAAACTTTATACGCTCCGATCGATGCTCGGTCTCAATGGCCTGCTCAACCAGTTGCTACTTGGAGTCGGCATCCTCCAGAAACCAAGCCAGATCTTCCTGTTCAACCAGCGCGCCGTGCTGATCACCATGGTGGTGATCTATCTGCCCTTCGTCATTCTGCCGATCTTCCTGGCGCTGGAGCGCATCCCGCGCTCGCTGCTGCAGGCCTCAATGGACCTCGGTGCAAGTGCCTGGGATACGTTCCGCCGGATCGTGGTGCCGCTGTCGCTGCCCGGCACCATCGGCGGCGCACTCTTTGCTTTTGTTCTGGCATTGGGCGACTTCGTGACGCCGCAGATGGTGGGCGGCACCACCGGCTTCACCATCGGCCGGATCATCTATTCGCAATTCGGGCTGGCTTACGACTGGCCGTTCGGCGCGGCACTGGCCAGCCTTCTGCTGATCATCGCCCTGACCGGAATCGTTCTCGCCGGTTTCGCCGTCAGCCGGCAGAAAGTGTGAGCCGCGATGCGAACCTCCGGAGAGCGCCTGGCCCACCGGCTGACAGGACTGATGACGATCCTGATCTTCGCCGTCCTCTATGCCCCGGTCTTCATCAGCGTGCTGTTCTCGCTGGTCGAGATCAAGCAGGGAAAGATCCTGTGGGAGACTTTCAGCTTCTCGCCTTATCTGACGCTGTGGTCCAACCCGAGCGTCATTTCGGCCCTCTCCAACACCGCCATCGTCGCCCTTGTCAGCGTCGCTATCGCCTCCGTGCTGGCGATTGTCCTGGCACTCTACACCGAGTGGGAAGGTGCTATCGGGGCCAGGACGCTGCAACTCGTGATCTATCTGCCCTTCCTGCTGCCACCCATCGTAACCGGCCTGGCGCTGCTGGTGGCCTCCGCGCAGGCCGGCATAAATCGCGGCTTGACGACGATAATCGCCGGCCACACGCTGTTCGTTCTGGCGCTGTCCTACCGCCTGGTCTTGACGCGCCTGCAGGCTTTGCCGCCCTCGCTTGTCGAGGCGTCCTTCGATCTGGGCGCCAGCCGGTTTCAAACACTCCGTTACGTGCTGCTGCCGCATCTTGCATCCGCCGTCATGACCGGTGCCATGCTGGCCTTGACGCTTTCCTTCGACGAGACCTTGATCAGCACCTTTGTGGCTGGCGACCAGATGACCCTGCCTTTGCGGCTATGGGCCATGATGCGGGTGGGCTTTACACCGGAGATCAATGCGCTGGTGACGCTGGTGCTGCTGACCTCGATCCTGATGTCGGTTATCGTGGCGTGGCGGATGAAACCGAAAGGCGAAGCCGAGGAGGAATGACATGAGCGATGCAAGAAGGCTGGCAGGCCGCGTGGCGGTGGTGACCGGCGCGGCACAGGGCATTGGACTTGGAATTGCAATGCGTCTCGGCGAGGAAGGTGCCGCCGTTGTGCTGGCCGATGTCAAAGCCGAAGCGGCGCGCCAGGCAGCCTCACGGCTTGCCGCCACGGGGATAGACGCCCACGCAATTCCTGTCGACATCGGCAGCGATGCATCCGTCGCGGCGCTGGCCGGCGAGGTCGACAGGATGTTCGGACGCTGCGAGATCCTCGTCAACAATGCCGCGGTGGGCTCGGACACCCATATCGAAACGATGAAAATGGAAGACTACAAGCGCATCGTCAACATCAACCAGGATGGCGTGGTGCGCATGACCATGGCTTTTGTGCCCCTGCTCAAGAAGGCGCCAGGCGGCCGGCGGGTCCTCAACATCGCATCGATCCAGGGGATACGGGGCTGGCCCAATCAGCTCGCTTATGCCACGGCCAAAGGTGCGGTGGTCAACTTCACGCGGGCCGCCGCCTGCGATCTGGCGCCCCATGGCATCATGGTCAATGCCCTGGCACCGGGTTTCGTCGATACGCCGATGTCGGTTCTCGCCGATGGTTCGCATGAGTACGACGCCGACTGGTTTCGCGACATCTATGTGAAGCATGGCCGCATTCCACTGCGCCGCTTCGGCACGCCAGCCGACATGGCGGGCCCCGCCTTCTTCCTCTGTTCGGATGACTCGCAATATGTAACCGGCCAGATACTCAGCGTCGACGGCGGCGCCTCAGCCACTTTCTAGGAGGATTTCATGCCGAGGGACATCATCAAGATCCGCTCCATCGTTGCAGCGCCACTGATGGGCGAAAGCCCCAAGGGCGGATGGGGCGCCTGCTCGGCGGCATTTACCGGACGCGCGCCTTCAGGATTGGCAAACGACGCAAGCCACGGACATGCCGGATATAGGTAATCCATCGCCAAATTTCAAATTTTATCTTTTAATATCAATGAATTAGGTGGCGGAGAGGGAGGGATTCGAACCCCCGGTACGCTTGCGCGTACTCCGCATTTCGAGTGCGGCGCGATCGACCACTCTGCCACCTCTCCGCGTAATGAGGTCTGCGCAATGGATCGCTGGGCGGGCTCAATAGCCGAGTGAGCGCCTGCTGCCAACCCTTTTCGCGGGTGGTTGACTTGCGCAGGGTCCATGCTAGAACGCCTTGCATTCACGGGATCAAGCGGAACATGAGCCGGACCATTGCCAGCTTTGCATTGCGTTGTGCCGCGCCAGCGGATCGCGATCGCCGGCTCCCGCCCAAAACACCGAAGAAAACCACCAAAACAGATTAACGCCTTCGCCCCCGGCCTCATCCCCCGCAGGGGGTGGAAGGCTGAACCCCCTCAGGCCCGAGCGCCGAACTGGCGAGGTTCGCGGGGGACGGGTTGGACGGCTACTAGGAGACTTGGATTATGGGTTACAAGGTTGCGGTCGTCGGTGCCACCGGCAATGTGGGCCGCGAAATGCTGTCGATCCTCGAGGAACGGCTGTTTCCGGTGGATGAGATTCACGCCATCGCGTCGCGAAAGTCGATGGGTGTCGAAGTCTCCTTCGGCGACCGCGTGCTGAAGTGCCAGGATCTGGAGCAGTTCGATTTCTCGCGGATGGATTTCTGCCTGATGTCGGCGGGCTCGGCGGTGTCCAAGGAATGGTCGCCGAAGATCGGCGCCATGGGCTGCATGGTCATCGATAATTCCTCGTGCTTTCGCTACGAGCAGGATGTGCCGCTGGTGGTTCCGGAAGTGAACGCCCATGTGCTCACCGAATACATGGCGCGCAGCAAGCGCCGCAACATCATCGCCAATCCCAATTGCTCCACGGCGCAACTCGTCGTGGCGCTGAAGCCGCTGCATGACGTTGCCAAGATCAAGCGCGTGGTGGTCGCCACTTATCAATCGGTCTCGGGGGCCGGCAAGGAAGGCCTCGACGAATTGTGGACGCAGACCAAGGGCATCTTCGTTACCGACCAGCCGACCCCTAAGAAGTTCCCCAAGCAGATCGCCTTCAACGTCATCCCGCATATCGATGTGTTCATGGATTCGGGCGACACGAAGGAAGAGTGGAAGATGATGGTCGAGACCAAGAAGATTCTCGACCCGAAGATCAAGCTAACGGCCACTTGCGTGCGCGTTCCGGTCTTCATCGGC
>JANPCS010000156.1:0-17848 GCA_031431065.1 Hyphomicrobiales bacterium
AGTATCTCGTGGCGCCGCTGCACCAGATGCAGGTCATCGAAACGATTGCCGGGCTCTACCAAAATCCCAAGGCCGCGCCACTTGGCAAGGTGCTGGCCTTCGTCGGCGCCAAGGGCGGCGTGGGGTCCAGCACCATCGCCCACAACACAGCCTGGATGATGTCCAAGAAATATGCCACCGAGACGGTGATCACCGATCTCGACCTGGCCTTCGGCACGGCCGGCCTGAACTTCAACCAGGACGTCTCAAGCGGCATCTATGACGCTCTCGGCCAGCCGGATCGCCTTGACGCCACTCTGATTGAACGTCTGCTGACCAAGCTTGGCGACAAACTGAGCCTGCTCAGCGGGCCGGGCGGCGTGGACCGCGAAATTGCCATCGAGGCCCATGCCATCGAAACCATACTCAATGCCATGCGCGGCAGCGTTCCGTGCATCGTCGTCGATGTTCCCAACATGTGGGCGCCGTGGATCAAGTACACGCTGTTGCATGCCGACCAGGTTATCGTCACGGCGACGCCCGAGCTTGCAAGCCTGCGCAACGCCAAGAACATCATCGAACTGATGAAGTCGGCACGGCCCAACGACCTAGCGCCGAAATTGATTCTGAATCAGGTCGGCGTTCCAAAGCGGCCCGAAATTCCCGCCTCGGATTTCGGCAAGGCGGTCGGCGTCGATGTCGCTTGCGTCGTTCCCTATGACGCGCAGACCTTCGGGACGGCGCAAAGCAACGGCCAGATGATTTTCGAGGTCGCCGCGAAGTCGAAAGCCGCCGAGGCGCTGAGCGGTTTTGTGCAAGCGCTGGCCGGCACCGACAAGCCCGCCAAGAAGGCCGGCAGGGCCTCGATGCCGTTGCTTGAGAGATTCTCGATGTTGAGGAAGAAATAATGTTTGGTAAGCGCTCAGAGGATACCAGGACGGGCGCGGGCCTGCCGCCGCCGGGCCATCCTGCCGCTCCGCCGCCCGCGGCGCTCGCGGCGCCGGCGGCCGCTATTCCGGATCTGCCGATGCCCAGTTCCAGTTTCGGATCGCAGGCCCAACGGGCCCCCAACGTAACCGGCGGCGCGGCCCAGGTTGGCGGCATTGCGCAACCGCTAGCCAAGAAGCCCGAGGCGGCGGTCAGTCAGCGCAAATCGGAGAATTACTACGACATCAAGAGCACGATCTTCAACGCGCTCATCGATGCCATCGACCTGACGCAGCTCGGCCAGCTCGACCGCGACGCGGCGCGCGACGAAATCCGCGACATCGTCAACGAGATCATCACGCTGAAGGACGTGGTGATGTCGATCGCCGAGCAGGAGGATCTTCTCGAGGATATCTGCAACGATGTGCTGGGATACGGACCGCTCGAGCCGCTTCTGGCGCGTGACGACATATCCGACATCATGGTGAATGGCGCCAACACGACGTTCATCGAAGTCGGCGGCAAGATGCAGAAGACCGGGGTGCGGTTTCGCGACAACGCCCAGCTGCTCAACATCTGCCAGCGCATCGTCAGCCAGATCGGCCGCCGGGTCGACGAGGCGAGCCCCATCTGCGACGCCCGCCTCATGGACGGCAGCCGCGTCAACGTCATCGTGCCGCCACTGGCCATCGACGGCCCGACACTGACCATCCGCAAGTTCAAGAAGGACCGCCTCAAGCTTCCCGATCTCGTGAAGTTCGGTTCGATCACGCCGGAGGGTGCGACGATCCTCGAGATCATCGGGCGGGTACGCTGCAATGTGTTGATTTCCGGCGGCACCGGTTCGGGAAAAACCACGCTGCTCAATTGCCTCACCGGCTACATCGACCACGACGAGCGCGTCATTACATGTGAAGACGCCGCCGAATTGCAGTTGCAGCAGCCGCATGTGGTGCGTCTCGAAACCCGCCCGCCCAATCTCGAGGGCGAGGGCGAGATCAGCATGCGCGACCTGGTGAAGAACTGCCTGCGCATGCGCCCGGAGCGGATCATCGTCGGCGAAGTCCGCGGCCCGGAAGCTTTCGATCTGCTGCAGGCGATGAACACCGGTCACGACGGTTCGATGGGCACATTGCACGCCAACTCCCCGCGCGAAGGTATCTCGCGTCTCGAATCGATGATCACCATGGGCGGCTTTGCACTTCCCTCCAAGACCATCAAGGAGATGATCTGCGGCTCGATCGACGTCATCGTTCAGGCGTCGCGGCTGCGCGACGGTTCGCGCCGCATCACGCACATCACGGAAGTGGTTGGCATGGAAGGCGACGTGATCATCACGCAGGATCTCTTCGTCTACGAAATCGTCGGCGAGGATGCCAACGGCAAGATCATCGGGCGCCATCGCTCGACCGGCATCGCCAGGCCGCATTTCTGGGACCGGGCGCGCTATTACAACGAAGAGCGCCGTCTGGCCGAGGCACTCGAAAAGGCCGAGTCGCGGAACGAGATGGACTGATAGCCGGCAAGGAAGGCGGGACATTCGATGTATTTCGGCGAAGACCTAACGCAGCTTGTCTTTATCGGCATGATTGCCGTGGCGGTGGGCGGCGTTGCGCTCGCACTACTGTTTCCGCTGCTGACCGGCGGCAGCGCGCAGGCGCGCATGAAGGCCATCGTCGAGAACAAGAAGTCCGGGTCCAATCAGATCCAGAAACAATCGGCGATGAACAAGCTTGTGGACGGGCAGAAGGATGGCCGCCGCAAGCAGATTCAGGAGACGCTCAAGCAGATCGAAGACCGCGAGAAACAGCGCAAGAAGCGCCTGACGCTGCGCATGATGATCATGCAGTCGGGTCTCGAGATTTCGGTCAACACATTCTGGATGTTCTCGCTGATTTCCAGCGCGCTGTTCGCGGTTCCGCCGCTGGTCTTCGGCATCCCCTGGTATGTTTCCGTGCTGGCAGGCATCGTGGGTTTCTTCGGGTTTCCGCGCTGGGTTCTCAATTTCCTGCGCAAGCGCCGCCAGAATGTCTTCATCACCGAATTTGCCGATGCGATCGACGTGATGGTGCGCGGCCTCAAGGCCGGCTTGCCCGTGTCGGATGCGATGAAGGTGATCGCCGCCGAGTCGGGCCCGCCGGTCGGGCCCGAATTCATGGAGGTGGTCGAAGGCCAGCGCATCGGCATCACCATCGATCAGGGCATCGAGCGCATGTTCGAACGCATGCCGCTGTCGGAGGTGAATTTCCTCGGCATCGTCATGGCCATTCAGGCGAAGACCGGCGGCAACCTGTCCGAGGCCCTGGGCAACCTCTCGAAGGTGTTGCGCGACCGCAAGAAAATGAAGCAGAAGATCCGCGCGGTGAGCCAGGAAGCGAAGTCGTCGGCCGCCATCATCGGCGCGCTGCCGTTCGTGATCATGGGCGCTTTGACGGTTCTCAACCCCGAGTATCTCAATCCGCTCTTCAATACCAGCACGGGCAACATCATGCTGGCGGGTTGCGGCTTGTGGATGTTCACCGGGGTTCTTATCATGCGCAAGATGATCAACTTCGAAATCTGATGCAGGTAGACAGATATGCTTAATTTCGTGATCAGCCTGCTGCAGATCGAAACGATGGTCACCATCCTGATCGGCATGGCGGCCTTTGCAACGGTCTTGACGGTCGCCGCCCCGATGATGGAAACCGATCAGCTCAAGACGCGGATGAAAGCCGTCAGTCAGGAGCGCGACAGGCTGCGGGCTCAGCAGCGCGTTCAGCTTGTCGGAAACGAAAGCAAACTGCGCGACCGCAAGCAGACCGGGCTTGCCCAGCAGCTCGTCGAGGCCCTCAACTTGCGGCGGGTCTTCGAAGCCGAGGCGTCGCGCGATCTGTTGCGCACAGCGGGCCTCAGGAGCGAACGCCACCTCGTGACGTTTCTGGCGGCGCGCTTTGCGGTGCCGCTGGTCCTGGCCGTCCTGGTGTTCGTCTATTCCTCGACGCTCTATGCCGACAAGGTGGCGCCGCCGATGCGCATCGCCGCCACCGGCATCGGCGCCATCCTCGGTTATTATCTGCCGTCGATCTTCGTGAAGAACATGGCATCGCGGCGCCAGGCCTCGATCAAGAGGGCGTGGTCGGATGCGCTCGACCTGTTGTTGATCTGCGTCGAGTCCGGCATGGCGGTCGAGCCGGCGATGCAGCGCGTGGCCCGCGAAATCGGCAGCGCCTCGGTGCCGCTGGCCGAGGAACTGTCGCTCACCGTCGCCGAACTGTCCTACCTGCAGGACCGCCGCAAGGCCTACGAGAACCTGGGGAAACGCACGGGACTGCCGACGGTGCGCTCGGTGGTCACCAGTCTGATCCAGTCGGAGCGTTACGGCACGCCGCTCGGCACGGCGCTGCGCGTGCTGGCCCAGGAAAACCGCGACAGCCGCATGGCGGAAGCCGAAAAGAAAGCAGCGGCCCTGCCGCCTAAGCTCACCGTGCCGATGATCCTGTTCTTCCTGCCGGTGATCTTCGTCATCATTCTGGGGCCGTCGATCATCATGGTGATGAAGATGGAGTAGGGTGGGCGATGCGGAGCGGGGCCGAACGCCGCGCCGCCGCGCACCTTGATCAATGATGGTGAAAACCGTCCGCCGGTCATCATCGTCAGAGGCCGTTCGCAACTTTCCGGCGACAGTCCCGCGTTCACCGAAAATTCGGATTTTACAGTGTGAACGTTGGACCATGGCGCATATGGCGAACCTCGCTGGATTATTGCCTTTTCGTCCCGTATTCAGGATTACAATCTTGCGATGACTTTTTCGAGCTTTACCCGAACTTGCCCGGCAGCCTGTTGCAAGGCCGGATTTTCAATCGCCCGCATTGAGGCGACAGGATCGATCGCCGCAACTTCGATCTGACCGTTGCCCGCGTCGCGGACAACAACATTGCACGGCAGCATCGTGCCAACCTTGTTTTCCAGCTTCAGGGCTTTGTAAGCCAACTCCGGATTGCAGGCACCGAGGATCTTATATGCAGGGTAATCGGCGCCAATTTTTTGCTTCAGTGTCGCGCTGACATCGATCTCGGTGAGGACGCCAAAACCCTCGGCTTTCAATGCCTCGGTTGCGCGCGTTACCGCTTCGTCGAAAGGCCCGGAAAGCATTTTCGCAAGATAGTACGACATGTTTTTCATCCTTGATTGTCATGACCGCTTGCCGAAGAAAAGATATTTTGCCAGTGCGGCCACACCTAACAACAGAAGCAGCATGAAAAACGCACCGCCCCATCCCATGCCCCACATCATTGAGTTTCCGTCCATCCAGTCGGTCATTTTTCGCTTTCCGTGCGGCTGGCGCACTCTCCGGTGAGGGGCGGATTTCTCCACCCCTGTTTTTGTGGGAGGTTTGTTTGACGTCACATTTTTTTGTTCATGGCATCCATCGCTTCGCCCATATGCATCATGCATTCATCGGGCTTGCTGTCGTTCATGGACGTCTTTGCCAGGCCCATGTGTTTCATTGCCATGTCCTTGTTGGGCTTCTTGGCCGGGTCGGCCATGGCATCCATTTCTTTTTGCATCATCATCATAGAAGCATCGTCACACTTCATTTTCATGCTCATATCGGCCATGCCCATATGCATGGAGCAATCGTCCATCTTGTTGTCCTTCATCGCCGTTTTGGCCATGCCCATTTGCTTCATGGCCATCTCCATGTTCGCCTTCATTGCAGGATCTTTCATTGCATCCATGTCGGTTTGCATTTTTGCCATAGAAGCGTCATCGCATTTCATGTGCATTGCGGCATTGGCGGGGGCGGACAGAAAAAGTGTGGCCAGCGCTGCGGTCAGGAGAAGTTTTGTCATCTTGGAATCCTCAAAGTGAGATAAAATCATCCCGTCTACCAAATGCCGAACGTGACTTTGGGTTCCACAAAAAATATAGATTTATGTTGACGCTAGGTTAAGGTGACGCGGCTTGGCCACGCTTAACAGGACTATAAGCGGTTCAAGGGAGATCAAATGACAGTTGCTTCTGGCGCTCGATCTCGGGTCTGGGTGGTATCTAGGAGAATTGCGAATGAGTCCCGTAAGTCCATCGACTCTATGGGGTCATCATGATGTCCCGTACCGAAGTCACCGGTTCCCCGGTTGCAATTGGTGTTTTTCCTGAGGACATCTTAAGGCTTCAATTCCAATACTTGACGGCTGTCAACGAACTACACGGCAAAACACGGCACAAAGACGTGCATTCCGGCGGTGTTTCACGGCGCTTTGGCCTCGATCAGGAGGGCATGGCCGGATGCGTTCGACCTGCTGTTGATCTTCGTGATCGTCCTCGGGCCGTCGATCATCATGGTGATGAAGATGGAGTAGGGGCGGTCGGCGTTTGGCCGGGACTGCTTCCGCCCAGTGGCGGTGGCCGTCCCGAACTGCCCTTACTTCGCTGTTCCACACGATTCAATTTGGTTTGAATCCGAGGATTGACCAGACGCAGTCTCTCCCTTAGGGTTCCACGCCGGGGCCCGGAAAGGACGAGTGCTATGACGGCAATCTCGAGCTGGAGAGGGTCATTCTCCCGCGTGGCAAGTCTTGCGGTCGTGGCCGTAACGGTGCTTGCTTTATCTGGCCCACACCTCCCTAGTCCAGCTAACGCAGCGGAAATCGAGCGGGCACCCCGCCCAGTCTATCCGCAAGACCCCGATGCCCGGCAGACCCAAGCCGCCACCGCGGCATTCCTGGCGCGCATCCGCGAGGAGGGCTCGCTTCCGGTCATTGTCGGCCTGCGCATGAAATTGAAACCCGAAGACGGACTGCCCGAGGCCCAGGCCCGCGCGCAGGGCGAGACGCTGGCTCGCATGCAAGCCCGCGTCGCGGCAGGCGTCAAGGGGCAGGATCAGGAGGGGTTCAAACGGTACACATTCATTCCTTTCATGGCCTTGCGGATCGACGAGGCGCAATTTCGCCAACTGCTGGCCGATCCGGATGTCACGAGCATCGAGGAGGATATCTCCTCCACGCCGCAACTCAAGGACTCGCTGCCGCTCATTCACGAAACCGACGTATTGAAGAAATTCGCTGTCACCGGCAGCGGCCAGGTGATCGCCATCCTCGATTCGGGCGTTTCGAAATCGCATCCGATGCTGGCCGGCAAAGTCGTCTCGGAAGCTTGCTACTCGACCAATGATAGGGCGGCGAGGCGCACGTCGCTCTGTCCGGGCCGGGCGGCGAGTTCCACCGCCAAGGGTTCAGGCGTAAATTGCCCGAACACTCTCAAGGCTTGTGATCACGGAACCCACGTGGCGTCGATCGCGGCGGGCGCTCCGGTCGGCAACCTGAGAGGCGTTGCACCGCAGGCGAGGCTCATTTCGATCCAGATCATGTCGAAAGTGGCGAAGCCCGATCTTTGCGGAGGCGCCGCCAAGACGCCCTGCATTTCGACAACGGGCTCGGATATCGTACTTGCCTTGCAGCGCGTCTTTGCCTTGCGCAACAAATACAAGATCGCCGCCGTCAACATGAGTTTCGGCCAGTTCGGCTATGCATTGGACTGCGACGGCGTTCTCCCGGCCGAAGCAGCGGCTCTTGACGCTTTGCGGCAAGCCGGGATCGCGCCGGTCGCGGCGTCCGGCAACGACAGCAGCGACACGCAGGTGATCAGTCCTGCTTGCCATTCGTCAGCGATCACCGTTAGCGCCTCAAGCAAGGGCGATAGTGCCAAGCAGGTCGAATACGTCTACAAGAAGTCGAACCTGAACAGCCTTGTCGAACTTGCCGCCCCTGGAGTCGATATCCTCGCCGCCGTGCCCCCCGGCGCAAGTTGCACGAGTGGAGGATTTCCCTATTGCGAGAAATCCGGAACGTCGATGGCGGCTCCGCATGTCGCTGGCGCCTTCGCGGTGTTACGGGAGGTAGCGCCGCGGGCAACCGTCGATCAAATCCTCAGCGCCTTGCAGTGCAGCGGCAAGATGGTCGAATTGACTGGCAATACGGCCCAACCCACGCGGCTCGCCGTGCCGCGCATCGATCTGCTCGGCGCCTACAACTGGTTGAAGAAAATCCCCAAGCGCAGCTTCGACTTCGGCAAGTCCGCACAGGCCTTCGACTGGTCGCCTCTGGGCTTGGATTGGAGCGTCGCGGACGGAAAATATTCAGCGGTCTACAGCGGCACTCCGGCAAGCGCCATCGCGCTCAGCCAGATCAAGGGTTGCAGCCCAAATCTCGATGTCAGCGCCGATCTGTTGCGCAAGAACCCGCCGCCAGCCTTGAACGATTACTGGTCTGTGGGTGGTGTCATCCTCAATATGCAATTCGACCATCAGACACGCAAGTTTTCGGGCTATCTGTTCCGCTACTACATGTGGTCCTCGGTTGTCACTTTGCAAACGTACTCAACGGCCCAAATCTTGAAGGTCGACGACAACGTTTCAACCGCGCTCTGCGGCGTTGTTTCGGGCGCACCGATCAGGGACCAGCAGGTGAACAAGATCAGGGCCGTTAGCGACGCCAGCACCCACACGTTCTATCTCAACGGTACTCTGATTTGCTCGGCCCCGAACGACGGTACTTATCAAACCGGCGCTGTCGCTCTGTTTACGGATTTCGCGGCCAACCGCCCTGCGAACGGCGGCACCTTCGAAGCCGACAACGTCATCATCAAGACCTTGCCCGGCGGCGGCGCAAGACCGGCGGCGCGGCCGTCCACGCCGAAGCCATCATCGCCGGCCAGCGGTGGCACGTTCCTGATGGGCGCCGGCCGCGCGCCCGACTGAACGGCACAAGAGAATGGAGACCGCCATGCGATTGCTCGCCGCCGCCTTGATGTTCTGTATCGGCTTTTCGGCATTGCCCGCGGCACATGCGCAAGACCAAGCCTCACAAGAGGCCAGGGCGGTCGCCAATCCACGCCTCAAGCGGATCGCGGCGGGGGCTTATCATACCTGCGCCTTGACCGAGACCAACCGCGTCAAGTGCTGGGGCGACAATACCCGTGGCCAACTCGGTGACGGAACGCTGATGGATCGGCTGACGGCGGGGCCGGTGTTGAGCTTGGGCGGCGGGTTGAAGTCGGTTGCGGCGGGCGCCAACCACACCTGCGTCCTCACCGGCGCCGGCGGCATCAAGTGTTGGGGCCGGGGCATTGTCGGCGCACTTGGCGACGGCGTGGCGTTGGACCGCCCCACGCCGGCCTTCGTCCGTGGCCTGAGCAGCGGGGCGATTGCCGTTGCCGCCGGAGCGGACCACACCTGTGCCGTCACAAAGCCGGGCGGCGTCAAGTGCTGGGGCTGGAACGCTTCCGGTCAGCTTGGCGATGGAACGAAGACGACGCGCCTCGCCCCCGTTTCCGTCAAGGGCTTGTCAGCCAAGGTCATCGCCCTGTCGGCGGGGCTCGACTACACCTGCGCCGTCGAAGATACCGGCCGCGTCAAATGCTGGGGCGGCAACTTTTACCGCCAGCTGGGTGACGGAACGACAGAGGAGCGGCTGAAACCGGTGGCCGTTGTGGGGCTCAGAGGTGCGGCAGCCGTCAGCGCCTCTTTGGGCTCCACTCACACCTGCGCGCTCACAACCGGCGGCGCGGCGTTCTGCTGGGGCTGGAACAATTCCGGCCAGTTGGGCGATGGCACGGCGGAAGAACGTTTCCAGCCGGTGGCCGTCGTAGGCTTGGCGCGCGGCGTCAGAGCCATTGCCGCAGGCAACCAGTTCACCTGCGCGCTGCTGAGTTCGGGTAAAGTCCAATGCTGGGGAGCTAACCTTGCGGGCGCCACGCTCGGCAACGACGGGCTACAGCAGAATTACTACACACCGGTTTTCGTCTCGAATTTCAACGGCACCTCCATCGCCTCCGGAGCCTATCACAGCTGCGCGCATGCCACATCCGGCGGTGCCGCCTGCTGGGGCACCAACGCCGACGGCCAACTCGGCAATGGCGACATGCTGCTCCGGAAAGTCCCGGTGCGCGTCAAGCGGTTTTGAGGGCGTTGCATCAACGGGGCGAGATTCTCGTGGGGCGAGGCCATGCTGCTGATGCATGCACAAGTGCCGGACGGTTCGCCCAACCCCTATGTTGCCCTGTTCTCGCCCGAGCACGCCGTTGCCACCATGGCGGCGCTCGCCGACGTGCAACTCGCGTTCGACTATTCCATCTCGCGCAGTTCGCCGCCGGAAGAAAAGCTGAGCGCTTCCTTGGCGGCCCTGTCGGCAATCGTGAAATGACACCGGTCCTCTTGAAACGCGGAGTTTCGGTGCCAGTGCTGGATTGTCACTTGAATTCAGTTACGCGCTTTGGCTCTTGCTTTGGCGGTGGCGCAACCATGTTACTGTCGCCGGTGTTGATCACCGCCCCCTGTGCTTCCTTCACCGCCACGGATCGTACTCCGCTTGCGGTGATCGAGTCGCCCTGGACTGGTGAAGCCTTCGGTGCATCGCTGGACGAGGACTTTGAAAGGTTTGTTGCCTCGGCGCCAAACTTGATGCCCAGGAATCCAAAGTTGACTTTAAAGCTGCTTCTGAACATGAAGATCAGGAGGATCGCTACCAAGAAGATACCTATCAGAACCCATTGAATGTCGATCATATTGATTCCCCCATGGGCGTTTTGAGCGCTGCTAGTTTGGTTCGTGTAGTTTCAGCCTGAGGCGAGCCGATAGCCTCGAAAGTGACCAAAGCTTGTTCGTAGAAGTCTATGGCCATCGGTATCTCTCCAAGGAGGGAATAGATGTTGCCGAGATTGCCAAGAATGTCGCCTTGTATCTGGCGGTCGCCTATATCGCGTGCGATGGGCAGCGCCTGCTTGAAGTGGCTGGTGGCTTTCTGAAACTCGCCGAGGTTAGCATATGCAAGCCCAATGTTACTGAGGTGGGCGCCCACGCCCCGCCGATTGCCAATGTCGCGGGCGTTCTCCAGTGCTAGCTGATAGTGTTCGATGGCTTTCTGCATCTCTCCGAGATTCGCATATGCGTTGCCGAGATTGCCGAGGCGGTTGCCCTCGCCGAGCCGATCGCCGACATCCCGAGCGATCGTCAAAGATAGCTTAAATTGTTCGATGGCCTTTCGCACGTCGCCAAGTTTGGCATAGGCAATGCCAAGATTACTGTGGAAGTTGCCTTCGCCGTGCCGATCTCCGACCTCGCGGGCAATCGTTAGCGCTAGCTCATAGTGTTCAAAGGCTTTCAGCGTCTCACCAAGAGCGGCATATGCAGTGCCGAGATTGCCGAGGTCACTTCCCTCGCCGCGTCGGTCGCCGATGTCGCGAGCGATGGCCAGCGCCAGTTCGTAGGATTCAATGGCATTGGTTATCTCGCCAAGTTTGAAGTAGGCAATGCCGAGATTGCCGAGGTGTGTGTTTTCGCCTTGCCGATCCTCTGCCCTCCGGGAAGCAACTATGGCCGCCTCCAGCCACGCCACAAATGTTCGCGGGTGCAGGCGCAGGTGCAAGACATGGGCTCCCGCATTGGCATAGCTTGAAGACAGTGATGATAGCGGCTTAACCGCATCGAGCAGAGTAGATGCGAGCGCCTGACCGTTGGTGATGTTGACGGACTCTCGGTCATAGAGTGCAAGACCTTCTGCAACATGGTCGTGGCCACGCATGTAAAGTGCGTTGGCTTGCTTTAGGACATCCCAATAGTGGATGCTATGGCCTACTTTGGCATGTCCCACAGCTCCGTCCAGCTTGTGCGTCTTGGCTTCGTTGGCGGCGACATCTCGCATGAGGTCGTGAAGCCTGTAGCGCTGGTTTTCGGCGTCGTACTCTAGCATGCTCCAGCGGATCAATTGCGAGAGCTGGTCGCGTGTTTCGCCGTCCTCGGCCTTCCAGATCATCTTGACCGCTGCCCGGTCGAAGTCCGTCGGGAAGACCTGGAGCAGGCACCAACGGTTGGCAAGACTGGTGTTGTCCTTGCGCAGCTGTGCGGCGCTAAAGCCCAGAACCATGAGAACATCGAGGTTCTGGTCGTCCGGACCCTTGAGCCGTTGGCGCGTGTCTGCGAGGTCCTGCAAATAG
The DNA here is from genome assembly GCA_031431065.1 of Hyphomicrobiales bacterium. GTDB lineage: Bacteria > Pseudomonadota > Alphaproteobacteria > Rhizobiales > Aestuariivirgaceae > Aestuariivirga. The sequence goes on from JANPCS010000156.1 coordinate 11,881, forward strand.
TCCGAGATCTTCCAGTCACTGTTCGCCGCCAGGAACGATCCCGCCGCCCTTAGCGCCAGCGGGAGATAGCCGCAACGTTTCGCCAGGGCATCGAGTTCGACGTCGCTGGCGCGTCGATTGTCCGGCAATAGACCCCGCAATAGCGCCCTAGATGACTGCAGGTCGAGCTTGCCCAAGGTCTTCGGCACTAGGCCGGGAAGCGCAAAGCTCCGCCGCGAGGTGACGATGGCAATACTTGGAGCAGGGGGCAGCAGTGGCTTCACCTGCTCGCCGTCCCTAGCATTGTCGAGAACCACTACAGTCCGACAATTCGAAAGCAAGGTTCGGTAGATCGTTTGCAGCGCCTCAAGGTTCTCGGGCAGCTGCGCCTGCGGTTCGAAGCTGTGGATCAGGCGCTCCAATGCCGCTTCCGGCGTTACAGGTTCGGAGACACCCTTGAGATCGATGAACAGCTGAGCATCGCGGTACCGGCCCTTGAGCTTGTGGGCCAGCCGCACCGCCAGCGCTGTCTTGCCAATTCCGCCCATGCCGTTGATGGCAGTAAGCGAGACTGCGCCGCTTTCTCCTGCAAGCGTTGCCAACAACTCTGCCTCTTCAGCACTCCGCCCCTGAAAGTCTGGCACATCCAAAGGAAGCTGACGGAGGCGCGAGGGATTCTGAATCTTCGAGAGCTCACGAAGACCGGCTGCATCGATATTGCCAATGGTGTTGTTATCGCCAGTTATGACATTGGCGCCAGAAAGATCATTGGCCGTTACCGATCTCTCGCCATGACCGAAGATTGACAATGCTGTGTCTTCCGGCGTGTTACGCGCGCCATCTTCAGGCGTCAGCTTATTGGAATCCGCGTGATTTCCTCGAACGAGGATGTTGAGAATCTTCCCGAGCATCGCGAGGACCAGCTGTATGACTCACCGTTGAATGCCTTCACGATAGGTTAGATTTACGACGGCGTAAAGTGCGCGAACTTCGGCTTGAGGCGACTCTAGAGCGTTCCCCGGCTTGATGGCATCAACCCAGACGATTCGTCATTCTCCGCGAAAGCGGAGAAATCACTCTACCCCGGAGCGCCGTGATAGATGGCCCGCTTTCGCGGACCATGACGATTGGGTCAGAGGATTATCTCAAGGTAATGGGATTGATTCTTGGCAAATTGCAACTTATGAATGAGTCATTTTTATTTGACCACTGTCAACCATCGACACGCCAAAAACACGACAAAAGACGCCAGTTTTGACGGCGCTTCACGGCGTTTGGGTCGTCTTTTTGGAGGAAAAACCGCAACATTTTCAGCGTTTCACGGCACCATAGGAATTGTTTCACGTGAAACATGGGGCATGAAAAAATTGGCGCCCGAAGCATCGCTTCGTTGCATTTTCGTGCTTGCGGCCGGGATCTCAGCCGCCGACGCCGCCGGACAACTGCTGCCAGGTGTTGGGCTGGGCCAGCATTTTCTGGAGGTAGGCCATGTTGGCCTCGACCTGGTCGGGCGGCAGGTCTTCGCGGGCCAGTTGGCTGGCCTCGTCGAAGCGGCCCTGCAGGCCGACGACAAGCGCCAGGTTCTGCCTTATGCGCGGTTCGGCGCGGGCGCGCGGCAGGGCATCGGCTTGGCGGAAAGTCACCTCGGCCTGTTTCAGATTGCCCTCCAGCGCGAAGGACATGCCCATGTTGTTGAGGACCGTCAGGTTGTCCTTATCCGCCGCGAGGGCCAGCTGATAGTTGCGCCTGGCCTTGTCGTAGAGGCCTTGCTGGTCGTAGGCCGAGCCCAGGGCCGAATGCACCCGCCAATCGGCATCAGGGGCATTTGCCGCGGTTTCGAGAACCGGAATGGCGGCATTGCTGCGCCCGTTGCTCACCAGTTTCTTGCCGTAGATGGCGGCCAGCTTGCCGTTGGAGGGATTAGCCTCATGGAGGCTGGCATAGACCGCCAGCTGCTTGTCGGTTTGACCGGTTGATTCCAAGGCACTGGCATAGGCGAGGCCGGTATTCACGTTGCTGGGATCAGCCTGCCACTTCTTACCCAATTCGGCCGTGGCTCCGAAGGACACAGGAGCGGCCGAGGATGTGGTGAGTGCCGCCGAACCATCGAGGCCAGCCTTCGTCTGTTGACAGCCGCCAAGGGCTGCCGCCGCGGTGATTGCCAGCACCACACCCAAGTATCTGCCAAGCGCCATGTGATGAACTCCGGAATCCGAGCGAATGCCCGAAATCATTGAGGCCCAGTGGTCAATAATTGATTAACCATGTTGCGGCTTTGCCATAGGATGGCGGAAAACCGGAGCTCCTCATGATCGATCCAGCCAAGATACTTCTGCCCGCCACGGCGCACGGCATTCCCCTGTCGCTGATCGGGGCGGCTCACTGGAAGTCTCTGCGCGCTGGTCTTTCAGCAGAGACCAAGGGCTGGGCCGATGCCAACGGCTTCAAGGCCGAGGCCGGCAAGGTGTTGCTGATGCCCGGGAAAAAGGGGGTTCTGGCAGCGGTATTGGCCGGCATCTCGGAGAGCGACCCCTTCGTTTCCGGCCAGATCAGCCGGCAGCTGCCCGACGGGACCTACGCCCTAGAGGCGACACCTGAGGCTTCCCAACTTGCCGTGCTCGGGTGGTGCCTTGAGGCCTATTCGTTCGGAGCCTATGGCAAGGCGTCATCGCGGGCCGTGCGGCTGGTTTGTCCTCGTGATGTAGACCGGGAAGCGGTACTGCGCGCGGCCCGGGCCAGCTTCCTGGTGCGCGATCTGATCAATACCCCGGCCTCGGACATGGGACCTGCAGAGCTCGAGGCGGCGGCGCGTTCGGTCGCCGGGGCTTTCAAAGCAAAGCTGAAAGTCACATCCGGCAAGCTACTGGAACGCGAATTCCCGATGATCCATGCGGTCGGCAGGGCCAGTCCGCGGGCGCCGCGTCTGCTGGATTTCAGCTGGGGGCCATTGAAGGCGCCAAAAGTCACATTGGTCGGCAAAGGCGTTTGTTTCGACACCGGCGGCCTCGATATCAAGCCTGCCTCGGGCATGTTGCTCATGAAGAAGGACATGGGCGGAGCCGCGACTGTTCTGGGTTTGGCGCAGATGATCATGGCGGCGAAGCTTCCGGTCCGCTTAAGGGTTCTCATTCCGGCGGTTGAGAATTCCATCGCCGGAAATGCCTTCCGTCCCGGAGATGTGCTGCGCAGCCGCAAAGGGATTACCGTTGAAATCGGCAACACCGATGCCGAGGGCCGCCTGGTGCTCGGAGATGCACTGGCGCTGGCCGATGCCGAGAAGCCGGACCTGCTGATCGACATGGCAACCCTCACCGGGGCGGCCCGCGTTGCATTGGGCCCCGATCTTCCCCCATTCTACACGGATGACGATGCCCTGGCCCGGGAGATCGACGAGGCCGGGACCCAAGAGAATGATCCGGTGTGGCGCATGCCCTTCTGGCAACCCTACGGAAGGCTGTTTGAATCATCGGTTGCCGACATGAACAACAGCGGGGATTCAGGCTTTGCCGGATCCATAACGGCGGCATTGTTCCTCAAACGTTTTGTCGAGAACACCAAATGCTATGTGCACTTCGACGTCTTCGCCTGGACTCCCGCGGCGCGTCCCGGACGGCCCAAGGGCGGCGAGGCGCAAGCCATGCGAGCCCTGTTTGCGGTGATAACCAGGCGATTCGCGAAGTAGCTTGCAAGACCAGCGGATTCACGTCAAAAAAATACGGTTCCGAAACGAAATGGCTGTTTGCCAGAGAGTTGCGTATGTCCGTTGCGTTGACGACCGCTCAGGCCTTGAGGCTTTGGCATGATGTCGCCCTTGCCCTGGTAAAGGACGACGAGCCCGATTTGTCGGTGCGGCAGATCAGCATCCTGCTCACCGTTTATCTCGAAGCCCCACCGCATACCGTGAGAGATTTGGCGCGAAAACTTGCAGTTTCGAAACCGGTTATCACGAGAGCGTTGAACAGCATGGGGAAGATGGAGCTTTTGACCCGGCGGCGCGACGAGAAAGACCGGCGCAATGTATTGATTCAGAGAACCGTGAAGGGGGCACTTCATCTTGAGCGTCTCGCCGACACAATTGGCAATCTGTCGCGAAACATCTAACACCGGACCAGATGACGACACTTGATCCCAGACTTCATGCCTTACGGCCCGATCTTGCCGATATCGGCTTGAGGGGAATCGTTCCGAGTGCGAACTTCGTCAAACCGCGGCGAATGCAGGTGATTGAACCAATTACTTCAATTCACAAAGCTCCACGAATTGATGCCATGCAACTCACGCAAGCGCTGATGGGTGAGACGGCGAAAGTCTTCGAGGAGGACAATGGCTGGGCGTGGGTACAGCTCGAGGGCGACGGTTATGTGGGTTACGTGAATGCCAAAGCCCTAAGCGCCGATATCTCCGCTCCAACACATCGTGTCGCCGTTCCGTCGACTTTCCTCTATCTCAAGCCCAATCTCAAAACGCAGCCCGCTACTGTCATTACACTGAATGCGCAGGTCACCGTTGCCGGCACTGAGGAGAGTTTTTCCAAATTGTCAGATGGCCGCTTTGCTTTTTCCGACCATCTCAAACCGGTGGGGAAGTGGGATGCAGACTTCGTAACGGTAGCCGAAATGTTTCGGTATGCGCCATATTACTGGGGCGGCAAGTCGATGCATGGTCTTGATTGTTCGGGTCTCGTGCAACTGGCACTTGAAGCCTGCGGCATTCCGGCCTTGCGTGACAGCGACATGCAGGAGGAGTCATTGGGTGAGCCGGTTCTGGTCAACGATCTTACTGGACTGCGGCGTGGCGATCTCGTGTTTTGGGATGGCCATGTCGGGATCATGGCCGACAGCGCGACGCTGCTGCACGCCAATGGCCATCACATGATGGTGGTTGCCGAACCGCTCGAGATCGCGGTGGAGCGTATTGCGCGGCTTTATGGGCACATAACGAGTATCAAGCGAATTTAATAACCGTGCTGGCGGTCGACAAGATTTGTCAGTGTTTCACCGCGCCGGTGCCTCTCGATGTTGGAAGCGATGTATGCGCAGATTGTCTCAGGATCGCTGTCAGCCGCGCAATGCGGCGTGACCGTAACTTTGCGATGTGTCCACAATGGACTCTCCTTTGGCAAAGGTTCGATGGCAAAGACGTCGAGCGTCGCCGCATGGAGTTCGCCCTCGTCGAGAGACGCTAGAATGTCATCAGCGGCTTGCTGGCGCCCGCGGCCGGCATTGATGATAACCGGAGCACCGAAGGGACCATTGCGCGAAAGCTTCCTGATCGTGGCACGATTGATGATGCCGTCGGTTTCCGGAGTGGCCGGGAGCAACGAAACGAGGACATCGGTGCGCGCCAGGAATGCGTCAAACTCGCTCGCGCCAGCGAAGCTCTCGATCCCTGGCAAATTCTTGCGGCTCCGGCTCCAGCCGGCAACGCGAAACCCGAGGTCCCGCAATTTCGCCGCTGAATCGGTTCCCATCACGCCCATTCCCATGATACCGACGGCAAGTCCTCTTGCTGCATGGGTCGGGAATGAATCCCAGACTTTCATCCCCTGATTGCCGTCAAGCCTGCGTTGCTGCCGGTGATGCATCAATACGTGCAGCACCACGTACTCGGTCATGCGTCCGGTGAGATCCGGATCGTTCACGCGGATGATCGGCAGATGTTCAGGCAGTGTCTTGTCCTCTAGGATGGCATCGACACCCGCCCCCAATGACATGATCAATTTCAAATTGGGAAGGCTTTTCAGGATGCCCGGTGGCGGCAGCCAAGCGGCGCAATACTCGATGTCCTTGCTGTCGCCGATCCGGTTGGGCCAGACTCTGACGTCGAGTCCAGGCGCCACCTTGTTCATCGCTTTTGTCCAAACATCCACCGGCCAAGTCGGCATAATAAAAACGAACGCCATTTATTGCTTCACCACATCTTCCGGAGCGGCCTTGAGATTAAGGGCGGCCGCAATCAGTGCCTTCGTGTAGCCGGTTTGAGGTGAAGC
>JANPCS010000157.1:0-11050 GCA_031431065.1 Hyphomicrobiales bacterium
GTTGCGGCTGGTTGACCAGTGCGACGCGAAAATCTGGCCCAGCGGATTCCGGGCGTTGTCCGCTGACGTGATTGAGTTGCTGGCGTCGCGTGGGGTGTTGCTCGTCGGCATCGACACGCCGTCGGTTGATCCCGAAACCTCGAAGGCACTGGAAGCCCACAACGCCTGCCGCCGCGCCAACATGCGCATCCTCGAAAATCTCGTGCTCGCCGATGTGGCGCCGGGTGATTATGAATTGATCGCCTTGCCATTGAAGTTCGAAAATCTCGATGCTGCACCAGTGAGAGCGGTGCTGCGGCGGTGACAGTCACCCAAAGGGCGCGACTCGTGGACCCCCACCCCGGCCCTCCCCACAAGGGGGAGGGGGGTTCTATTCTTCATACCCATAATCGCGCCGTGCCGCTTCGAGTGTAACAAGACCCGCGGCGACGTCGGCCTCAAGCAGCGCGCGGTCACGCATGGCAGGATCGCCGAAGCCGCCGCCGCCGGGGAGTTCGAGCACCAGGCTGTCGTCCTTGCCGATCACATGGATGCCCTTGTCGGGGAGTGCGGCGCCTGAGCCGTAACGCGCAGCACCCGTACACCCCGGCAGCCCGCCGTCGCGGCCCAGTGCCGGATGGCGGATACGGTCGAAGGTGGCGGCGGAAATCGCAAATGGCGCATCCTCTCGGTTGGCGATTTCGATCAGTTGCGAGGCACCACCACGCCATTGCCCGGCGCCACCGGAATCTTCCAGATAGTGCTTGCGTTTGAAATACAACGGACACTGCGTCTCGGTGACCTCGACTGGAATGGTGCCGACGCCCGATGGAAAGGCCGTGGTGGCGAGACCATCCTTGCCCGGCCTGCCGCCGATGCCGCCGAGCCCCATGTTGATGACGGCGAAGCGCTTGGCATTGGCCGTCTGCTCCGGCGGAACTCGTCCGTGGGCGGAATAAAGCGACAGGATCCAGATCGGCCCCGCACTTTCGGCCTGTACCGTTCCGGGCAGTGCCTGGGCGAGGCAGCCAAACACGCTGTCGGCCAGCATCTGGCCGATGACATGGCGCGCCGTCACCGGCGACGGGCGGATCGGATCGACGATGGTGCCGGGTTCGGTGACGAGATCGAAACACGACAGCGAGCCGATGTTGTTGGGCACATGGGGTGCGATCACTGCCTTGAGGCCGAACACCGCATAGGCATGGGAATTGGTGCGGGGGCTGTTGATGCCGAACACGGAGGCGGCGGACGAGCCGCTGAAATCGACGGTGATCTTGCCGCGTGCAATCTTCAGCCGCGACTTCAGGGTGAGCGGACTTTCATAACCATCGAGCGGCATTTCATACGACCATTCGCCTTCCGGCAGTGCCTTGATGGCCTCGCGCGCACCCTTCTCGGATTGCGTGAGAATGTGTTTGGCAAGTGTTTCAAGTGAGGTGAGATTGAATTCCTTCATCATGCCGATGAGGCGGCGGGCACCCGTATCTTTGGCGCTGTTCAGCGACAGGATATCGCCCTTGACTTCGACGGGGCTGCGCGAGTTGGCGAGGATGATCGACAAAAGCTCGCCGTTGAGCTTGCCTTCCTTCCGTATACGGATGTGCGGAATGAGGGTGCCTTCCTCGAACGAGGAATTGGCCTTGGCCGACATGCCCACGCCACCGACATCGATGACGTGGCAAGTCGATGCGAAGAAGGCGGCCAGCGTCTTGCCGAGGAACACCGGCGTCATCATCACATAATCGAAGAGATGCCCGGTGCCGAGCCACGGGTCGTTGGTGACGAAGACATCGCCGGGCTTCATGGTGGATTGCGGGAAGTGCTTGAAAAAATGCGCAACCGCCGTCGCCATGGTGTTGACGTGGCCGGGCGTGCCGGTCATCGCCTGGGCGATCATATTGCCGTGCACATCATAGACGCCGGCCGACAAATCGCCGGCCTCGCGCGTGATGGTGCCGAACGCCGTGCGCAGCAGCGATTGCGCCTGTTCCTCGACGACGGCGATCAGCCGGTTCCACATCACCTGTGTGCGGATGGCGGCGAGTGCATCCTTGCTCATCGGCGGCGCTCCAGAACGATGTAACCAAGCGAATTGATCGAGGCCTTGAAATTGGCGCCAACGATGGTCGAGGTTTCGTCTTCGGCGATGATGGCGGGGCCTTTGATGGCGCAGCCGGGCTTCATGTCGAAGCGCCAGTAGACCGGGGCCAGCACTAGCTTTCCCAAGGCGGGATCATAGATGCTGCGTTTGGAGCGTGGCCGTGGCGCGGGTTTCGCCGTGGCCCTGGCAGCGCGTTTCGGCTTGATCGTCTGCGACGACACGGTGACTGACCAGGTGATGGCCTCAGCCTCCTGGTTGGGAATGCGCAGGCCATAGACCTGCTCGTAGAGCCGCTCGAACTCGGCCTTGAGCTTGACGCCATCTCTGGCGGTGAGAGTTTTCACCGGCACGTTGACCCGAATCTCGTGGCCCTGGCCGATGTAGCGGCAATCGGCGATGACCTGCACGGTGGCGCGGGCCTGGGCCAGAGCCGGTTCAACCACGGCGCGCGCATCCCGCGTCATGCTTGCCAGCAAGGCGTTGACGCGCGAAACATCAAAACTCTCCAGCGAGATGACGGCGCTTCGGGTGATCTCATAAGCAACGGGCGCGCGCAGGAAGCCGATGGCCGAACCGACACCGGCACCCAGGGGCACGATGATCGAGGACAGGCCGACCTTTTCCGCCAGCCGGCAGGCGTGCAAGGGGGCGCCGCCGCCGAAGGCAATCATCGTGCATTGCGAAATATCGCGGCCGCGTTCGATGGCATGGACGCGTGCCGCATTGGCCATGTTCTCCTCGACGATTTCGGTAACACCCGCCGCCGGCCAGAACTCCTTGAGACCAAGTTTGTCGCCAATGTTTTTCTGCAGCGCCTTCCGGGCACCAGCCTCGTCGAGCTTGATCTTGCCGCCAGCGAAATAGGCAGGATCGATCTTGCCCAATGCCAGATTGGCATCGGTGACGGCGGGTTCGGTGCCGCCGCGGGAATAACAAACGGGGCCGGGCGTGGAGCCGGCACTGTCGGGCCCCACCGTGATGCGCGACAACTTGTCGACGCGCGCGATTGAACCTCCACCAGCCCCGATCTCGACCATCTCGATCACCGGAATGCGCACCGGAATGCCCGATCCCTTCATGTCGCGGTAGGCTCTGGCGATCTCGAACTTGCGGGCCCGCTCCGGCTCGCCATCGGTCAAGAGGCAGATCTTCGCCGTGGTGCCGCCCATGTCGAAGGACAGCACCTCAGGCAAGGCGCATTCCGCCGCAATCTGGGCCGCGAGAATGGCGCCGCCCGCCGGACCTGACTCAACCAGCCGGATGGGAAAACGTGCCGCCGTGTCAAGCGTTGTCAACCCGCCGCCGGACATCATCAGGAACAGCGGTGCGGTGAAGCCCATGGCAAGCATCTCATCGCGCAGGCGATAGAGATAGCTGGCCATCAGCGGCCGGACATAGGCATTGGCAACGGTCGTGGAGAAACGTTCGTACTCGCGAATTTCCGGCGCCACCTCGCTTGAAATGCAGATGGTGATATCCTGAGGGAGAAGCTTCTGCAGCACCTCCCGCACCCGCGTTTCGTGCGCATTATGGGCGTAAGCGTGCAGGAAGCCGATGGCCACCGCCGTCACATTCGCGGCGATGATAGTTTGCGCCAGACTGGCCAGCGAGGTTTCGTCGAGCCCCACCAGAACATCGCCATCGGCCGACAGCCGTTCCCTGACCTCAAGCCGCAAGGTGCGCGGCACCAGTGGCACCGGCCGGTCGATCATCAGGTCATAGTGATCGAAGCGTTTCTCGTAGCCCTGTTCGATAATGTCGCGGAAACCTTCTGTGGTGATGAAGGCGGTCTTCGCCCCCTTGCGTTCGATCAACGCATTGGTGGCCAATGTCGTGCCGTGGATGAAAACGCCGATATCTCCAGGGTTCAGCCCGGATTGCGCCAGGACCAGGCGAATGCCCTCGATGACCCCCAGTTCCGGCGCTTGCGTTGTCGTGAGAACCTTGCCGCTCCAGCGCTGGGAGCCGTGCTCCAGAACGATGTCGGTGAAGGTGCCGCCAATGTCGGCGGCGAGTTTGGCTTGCGGCTTCATGTCCCCGTTATGCCGAGGGTTCCGTCATTTGCAAGAGGCTTTTGCCTCGGACTGGTGAGGGGCGTGTTGCAGAAACGGCGGTAACAATCTATCAATCGTTGATGGCAAAAGTGACGATCCAGGATGTGGCCCGCGTGGCCGGGGTGAGTGTCGCAACCGTTGACCGCGTGCTGAACCGCCGCCCCGGCGTGCGGGTGGTTACCGTCGGCAAGGTCGAAGGCGCCATCCGCGATCTAAACTATCAGCCCGACCGTATCGCGGCGCGCCTCGCCAGATCGCGCGAATACCGCTTCTGCTTCGTGCTGCCGGATCGCTCCGGCGACTTCTGGGAGCGCATCAACGAGGAAGTCCGCACCATGGCCGACCGCATGGCGGGCGAACGGGTGTCGATCTCGATCAAGCGTGTCGATGTGTTTGACGGCGAGCTGCTGGCGGCCACGCTTGATTCGATCGGCGACGTCCATGACGGCGTGGCCGTCGCAGCCCTCGATCACCCGGCGGTGCGCGAGGCGATCAATGCCTTGGCGGCGCGCGGCGTCACCGTCGTCACCCTGGTCTCCGACGTGCCGGGATCGAAGCGCGTTCATTATGCCGGGATCGATAACTCGTCGGCCGGGCGCACCGCCGCAAGCCTGATGGGACGCTTCCTGCGCGGGGCATCCGGCAAAGTCGGGCTGATCGCCGGTTCCCTCGCCCTGCGCGATCACATCGAGCGGCAATTCGGTTTCGAGCAGGTGCTGACGCACGAGTATCCGCAACTGGATGTCTTGCCAGTGCGCGAGTCGCGCGACGATTGGCGCAAGCTCGAGGAGATGGCGGCGCAACTGTTGCAGGAACACAAGGATCTGGTTGGCATCTACAATGTCGGCGGCGGCACCAGGGGCATCGTCTCGGCACTCGAGGCTTCGGGCCGCGCCAGGCAGGTGGTGCTGCTGGCCCATGATTTAAGCGATTCCAACCGCAAGGCGCTGATCCGCGGCACCATCGACGCGGTGATCAACCAGGATCCCGGCCACGAGGTCAGAAGCGCCATCCGCGTGCTGATCGCCAAGGCCGACAACGTGCCGCTGATCGAAAGCCAGGAACGCATCCGCATCGATATCTTTTTACGGGATAACTTGCCGTGAGCCGATGGCCCGGCAGCATTTTCAGACTTTACATGTTTCGTGCCTTGCCCCAACAATCCTAGCTCTTCGACGGCTGCGGGGTGAGGGGGGAAAACGTGACGGTTATCAATTGCGACATGGGCGAGGCATTCGGCCTCTACAAGATGGGCGACGACAAGGGCCTGATGCCGCTGATCGACGTTGCCAACGTCGCCTGCGGGTTTCATGCCTCGGACTTCAACCACATGCGCGCCACCGTGAAGCTGGCCAAGCAGCATGGCGTGAAAGTTGGCGCCCACCCCTCGCTGCCCGACTTGCAGGGCTTCGGGCGCCGCGAAATGAAGATCGGCCGCGACGAGCTGGCCAACTGCATCATCTATCAGGTGGGAGCGCTCAAGGGTTTTCTCGAGGCCGAGGGCATGGTCTTGAACCACATCAAGCCGCATGGCTCGCTCTATGGCATGGCGGCGCGCATCGAGGAAATGGCGCATGCCGTCTGCGACGCCGCCGATGTCTTCAAGGTGCCGCTGATGGGCATGATCAACACCTTTCACGAGACGGTCTACGTGGCGCGCGGCCACCCCTTCATCGCCGAGTTCTATGCCGATCTCGATTATCGCGACGATGGCTCACTCATCATCACCATGCAGCATGACTCGGTTGACCCCACTCACGCGGCGGCGCTCTGCCTGCGCGCCATCCGCGAGGGCAAGGTCAAAGGCGTGGGCGGCAACGACGTTGCGGTGCGCGCCGATGCCATTTGCGTTCACTCCGACACGCCCAATGCGGTTGATCTGGCGCGCGCCGTGCGCGATGCCGTCAAACCCTATCTCGACGCCGCCTGAATTTTTGACGAGGACATTATGGCCCAATTGCTCTCACCGCTGCCCGGCACGTTTTACCGCAAGTCGGCGCCCGATAAACCGCACTATAAGGAAGACGGCGACAGCGTTGCGGCGGGCGACGTCATCGGGCTGATCGAGGTGATGAAGTCCTTCAACGAGGTGAAGGCCGAGAGCGCGGGCAAGATCAGCTTTGCCGCCGAGAACGAGGAAGCGGTGATGGCGGGCCAGGTGCTGGCCGAGATTGGGTGAGGTTTTGCAAATGGCACCAGCCCTCATCCGCCCTTCGGGCACCTTCTCCCACCTACGGCGGGCGAAGGCGCTTGAGGCGAACCGCCTTCTCCCGTGGCATAGCCATGGGAGAAGCAACCATCAAGTTTTTGCTTCGATGGCAGGTTGGGACTGCCATGGTGTCTGGCGTTTGAGGATTGTGTTTGCGAAGATCGTGAGTTTCCGGGCGCAGGCTATGATGGCGGCACGATGATGCTTTCCCGCTTTCATGAGCCGTGCGTGGAAAGCCTTGAGCTCGGCGTTCCATTTGATGGCGGCCTGGGTGCAAGCGAAAATGGCGGTTCTGGCGCGCATGCGTTCGCCGTGAATGTGCCGTTCGCCCTTGAAGTTTCCCGACTCCCGGACAACCGGAGCAAGGCCCGCCAGTGCGGCGGCTTGTTCGCGGCTGAGCGAGCCAAGCTCCGGCATGCGGATCAGGAGCGCCAGGGCGGTGCGCAAGCCGATGCCGTCGATGCTTTCGATGAGCGCCAGCCTCGCCTTGAGATCGGCATGGGCTTTGACCTCGCCGGCCAGGCGCCCGTAGGCGGTACGAACCGCTGCCCTGAGCCTTTTGATCTCGCCGGCATGATAGGCCCTGATCTCAAGATCGATGACGTGCTCGGCCCTGGTTTTGATCCGGACGATGTCCTCACCCATCTGTTCGATGAGCGTGAGAATGGCCGAAAAGCCGGGAAAACGCGGGTCGGGCGGCGGCCTCACCGCATCCAGATCCGCCGTGCAACAGGCAATCAGCCGGGCATCGATCCGGTCGCTCTTGGCATGCCGCAGTTTGTAGGTGGCATAGGCTCTGACCTGGATGGGCTGGAACACATGCACGCCAAAGCCCTCGGCCCGCAGCGCCACAGCGAGCGCCGCTTCATAGCCTCCCGTCGCTTCAAGGCCGACCCGGCCGACATCGTGCTTGCGCAGAAAGCCGGCGATCCCGGCATGGCCCTCGCGGTCGTTGCCGAATCGGCTCACCCCTGCCACACCCGTGACCGCCACATCAAGGTGCTTTTTGCCGACATCGATGCCTGCGCATTGGTGGCGGATGGTTTGTGTGCTAGCCTCGATCATCTTCGTCGACCCTTCCTTGTGGAAACGAACCCGAAGTTCAATCAACCATTCGGGCCAGATGAAGAAGCCGTGAACGATCATGCTTCTCCCCAGCCCACAGGCTGTGGTCCCGCCGATCCGAAACACGGCCGCATGGGGCCGGATGGCCATCCGGCCCCATGCGCCTCTCCCAAGGCAAGCGGAAGTATAGCATCAAACGCTGTTACAAGGTCCCGAAGGGGCATGAGGGCTCTTCCTAGCGGTAGTTCGCCGGGGAATGCATCCACATGACAATCACCAAACTCCTCATCGCCAACCGCGGCGAGATTGCCGTGCGCATTATTCGCGCCGCAAAGGAGCTTGGCATCAAGACCGTGCAGGTGCATTCGGCGGCTGACGTTGACTCGCTCGCCGTGAAGATGGCCGACGAGGCGGTGAACATCGGCCCGCCGCATGCGGCGAAATCCTATCTCAACATCGACAACATCCTGAAGGCGGCGAAATGCACCGGTGCCGATGCCGTGCATCCGGGCTATGGTTTCCTGGCCGAGAACGCCGGCTTTGCCGATGCGGTGGAAACGGCAGGCCTGATCTTCGTCGGACCCAAGGGCGATGCGATCCGCGTCATGGGTGACAAGGTGGCGGCCCGCGTGGCGGCTGAAGCCGCCGGTGTTCCGGTGGTGCCTGGATCGGCTGGCCGCGTTGATGATCCCGAGCAGGCGAAGGCCATCGCCTTGACGATCGGCTTTCCGGTGATGATCAAGGCGGCGGCTGGTGGTGGTGGCCGTGGCATCCGCATTGCCCACGATAGAGCTGAATTCGAAACCCTGATGCCGCAGGCCAGTGCCGAGGCCAAGGCGGCGTTTGGCGATGGCGGGCTTTATATCGAGAGGGTGATCGAGAAGGCGCGCCACATCGAGGTTCAGATTCTGGGTGATGGAAAGCGCGCAATCCATTGTTTTGAGAGGGAATGCTCACTACAACGGCGGCGCCAGAAAGTCTGGGAGGAGGCCCCTTCCGCCGTGCTGCCGCAGGAGGTGCGCGACAAGCTCTGCGCCTCCGCCGTGGCCTTGGCCGAAGCGGTCAACTATCGCGGCGCCGGTACGCTCGAATATCTCTACGACGACCAGACGCGGCATTTCTATTTCATCGAGATGAACACCCGCATTCAGGTGGAACATCCGGTTACCGAGATGATCACCGGGCTCGATCTGGTGCGCGAGATGATCCTGATCTGCGGCGGCCAACCGCTGCGCTATCAGCAAAGCGATGTGCGCATGAAGGGCCACGCCATCGAAGTGCGCATCAATGCCGAGGACCCGGCGAGGAACTTCATGCCCGCACCTGGTACAGTCACCTCGCTCCGCGTGCCCGGCGGACCGGGAACGCGGTTCGATACCATGCTCTATCAGGGCTATCAGGTGCCGCCGTTTTATTATTCGCTGCTGGGCAAGTTGATTGTCTGGGACGAAACGCGGCCTGGCGCCATCGCCCGCAAGCGCCGCGCCCTTGATGAACTGGAGGTCGGCGGTCTCGCCACGACGAAGCCGCTGCATCAATTGCTGGTCAGGGACGAGAGCGTCGCCAGAGCCGAATTCCACACGCGCTGGCTCGAGCCCTGGCTCGAGGCCAATGCGCATCGATTGAGCCCATGAGGGAGGTTGCCCACACATGAAGACCCGTTACAGCTATGGCGGCGACGAGCACATCTTCGTCGAGTGCGACGAGGAAATGTCGCTTGAGGCCTTCTTCAAATCGCTGTCGATCACCAGTGCCGTGAAGAAGGCGAAGATCAAGGGCGTCACCGAAATCTGTCCGGCCAATGCTTCGTTCCAGATCAAGTTCAATCCGGATGTCATCAAGCCCGCCGACATGCTGAAAGAGCTGAAGGCGATCGAGAAACAGGCGGCGAAGTCGAAACCCGTCATCAAGTCGCGCATCATCGAGATCCCGGTGCTCTACAATGATCCGTGGACGCACGAAACCCTGATGCGCTTCCGCGAGCGCCACCAGGATCCATCGTCAACCGACATCGAATATACCGCGCGCATCAACAATCTCGATGGCGTCGATGGTTTCGTGAAGGCCCATTCGGGAGCACCCTGGTTCGTCTCCATGGTCGGCTTCGTGGCGGGCCTGCCATTCCTCTACCAGATGGTCGACCGGCCACGGCAGATCCAGTCGCCGAAATACTTAAGGCCGCGCACCGATACGCCGAAACTGACCGTCGGCCATGGCGGCTGCTTCGGCTGCATTTACTCCGTACGGGGTGCTGGTGGTTACCAGATGTTCGGCATCACGCCGGTTCCGATCTACGATCCCAACCAGAAGATCAAGCACCTGAAGGATTTCATGTGCCTGTTCCGGCCCGGTGACATCGTCAAATGGAAACCCATCGATCGCGAAGAGTATGATGCGACGGTGGCCGCCGTCGACAAAGGACGCTTCAATCTGAAAATGAAGGATGTGACCTTCGATCTTGCCGAGTTCAAAAAGGATATGGACGGCACCAATGCCAAGCTGATGGGGGCTCTCAATGGCCGTTAAAGTTTTGAAGCCCGGCTTGTCGACCACGGTGCAGGATTTGGGCCGCCCCGGCTTTTATCACATCGGCATTCCGGTGTCGGGCGCCATGGACCGGCTCGCCGCCAAGGCCGCTAACCTGCTGGTCGGCAACAAGGAAAGCGCGGCCGTCCTCGAAGCGGTGTTCATGGGGCCGGAACTGCAATTCACCGAGGAGGCAACGGTTGCCGTGACCGGTGCCGAACTGCCGCCGAAGGTCAATGGCGAGCCGCGCGAGACCTGGACCTCGTTCAAGGTGAAGAAGGGTCAGACGCTGTCCTTCGATTTCCTGAAGAAGGGTGCTCGCGCCTATATCGCCATTTCGGGTGGCATCGATGTGCCGGTGGTGCTGGGCTCGCGCTCGACCTACACGCTGGGAGCGCTTGGCGGCTTCAAGGGGCGCAAGCTCGAGGCTGGCGACAAGCTTCCCGTGGGCAAGGGCCGCGCCGCGAAGGAAGGCCGTTCAGTTCCGGAAAAGCTGCGCCGCATGCCGGGCGTGCCCGCCGAACTCCGCATGATCCCCGGGCTCTATTGGCACCGCATCACTGAAAGTTCGGGCAAGCAGTTTCTTGACGACACCTGGAAAGTGGCGAACGAGGCCGACCGCATCGGCTATCGCTTCAAGGGCGGCAAGCCCTTGCAGTTCGTGGCCCGCGAGGCGCCGTTCGGGGCGGGCTCCGACCCCTCCAACATCGTCGATGCCTGCTACCCTTACGGCTCGATCCAGATCCCCAGCGGCACCGAACCCATCGTGCTGCACCGCGACGCCGTCTCGGGCGGCGGCTACTTCATGGTGGGCGCGGTGATCTCCGCCGACATGGACCTGATCGGGCAACTGCAGCCGAATACGCCGGCAAAGTTCGTGAGCGTGACGATGGCTCAGGCTCTGAAGGCGCGGCTGGACAGGGCAAAACTGATCGAGAAGATAAAGGCAACGCTGTGAGGAAAGCCAAACGCAAATCCAAGGTCGATCCCATCACCCTCTCCGTGGTGCGTGGCGTTCTCGAAACGACGCAGCGCGAGATGACGCTGGCGCTGGAAAAGACGGCGCGCTCCTCGGTGTTCAATCTGGCGCATGACTATTCGACAGCACTTTTC